>DATJOQ010000457.1:0-9266 GCA_035506935.1 Binataceae bacterium (SeqCode)
CCCGACGGCCATGAGATCAACCTGCCTCCGCCGGACCATCGCGTGCTCAAAAGTGACGGGATCGAGTTGATTCAGGAGCGCGCGCCGTCCTATCTGCTCGGCGGTTTGCTGATGGTCACCGGCCAAGTTCATCGCACGACCGATTTCGAGACCGGCTTTCCGATCCATCACGCCAAGGTCGACGGTCATTGGCAGCCCGACCCTATGATTCATGACGATCAGGCGGTGATCGTGAACCTCAAAGATAAGGGTCTGGTGGTGCTGACTGGATGCGGCCATGCGGGCGTGATCAATACAATCCGCCACGCGCAGACACTAACCGGAATTGATCAGATACACGCGGTGATCGGCGGCTTCCATCTGTCGGGCGCCATTTTTGAGCCGGTTATCGCTCCGACCATTGCGGCGCTCAAAGAGATTCGCCCTCAGATGGTGGTGCCGGCTCACTGCACCGGGTGGCGCGCGACGCACGCGATCGCGCGCGAGTTTCCAGACGCGTTTGTGCAGAACAGCGTCGGCACTTGTTTCGTGCTCAAGGCGGCGTAGCGCAGGAGCGATGCGGTAGTGAGTAGTAAAAGGTAGTTAGATGTTTGAAAAGATTCTGACTTTTGTATCGACACTCATAATCGCAACAATTTCGACGCTAGGCTATGGCGGCGTAGTCCTGATGATGGCTATCGAGAGCGCCTGCATCCCGCTGCCGTCCGAGGTGATCATGCCGTTCTCCGGTTACCTCGTTTCGACCGGCCGCTTCGGCCTGCAAGCGGTGGCGATCGCCGGCGCCGTGGGATGCCTGCTGGGGTCGTACGTCGCATATTTCATCGGCATGTATGGCGGTCGGCCGTTTCTCGTACGCTACGGCCGCTATGTGTTGGTGCCCGCGCACGAGATCGAAATCGCGGATCGGTTTTTTGCGCGATGGGGCTCGCACGCGGTTTTCTTCAGCCGCTTGTTGCCGGTGGTACGAACGTTTATCGCGCTGCCCGCCGGAATCGCGCGGATGGATCTACGGCGGTTCAGCATCTACACGCTGCTCGGTTCGTATCCATGGTGTCTGGCGCTGGCCTACGTCGGCATGAAACTAGGGCAGCACTGGCCCGACGTCGCGCCCTATTTCCATCGCTTCGATACCGTGATTGGTATTGTGATTATCGTTAGCGCTGTAGCGTTCGTTTATAATCGAATCCGCGCCATCAGCCGCGAAAGCGCAGCGGTCGAGCGGGTGTGAAGTCGGGGCACAAAGGAAATAACTCCGTGCTTCATTGGCGCAAGCTCGCTAATCTGAGAGGCATCTAATTCTGGAGTTTGCGGGTCTTCTATGGTTGCAGACGATACAGCCGATGAGTCCGAGCTCGAGCAGGTCCTGGCCAGCATCGATCCGGTGCAGGTCAGGATGGCCAACGATCTGCTCCAGCAGGGCGGCATCGAAGGCTTCATCTTTGACGACGAATCGTCGCGGATGCTTGGTAGCACTGCGGCGGTCCCTGCCCGTTTGATGGTTCATGCCGATCGCGCGGCGGAAGCCCGCGAAATTCTGAAACAGCTCGGCTTCGAAGACTAGAGGCGTTCTAGGCGGCTTCGCCGCTGCCATGTCAAAAAAAGAGCGGCGGGCTTGCGCCCGCCGCTCATGAATCGCTACGCGATTTCGGCCTACGCGTCGAAGTAGAGCGCGAACTCGAACGGATGCGGCCGCAGGCGCGTTTGGCTCACTTCCTTGGACATCTTGTAATCGATCCAGGTCTCGATCAGGTCGGAGGTGAAAACGTCTCCCTTGAGCAGGAATTCGTGATCGTTCTTCAGGTTGTCGAGCGCCGCGTCGAGCGAAGCGGGCATGCTCGGAACCTCGGCCAGTTCGGCCGGGGTCAGCGCGTAGATGTCCTTATCCAGCGGCTGCCCGGGATCCAGTTTGCGCTGAATTCCATCGAGTCCCGCCATCAGCATCGCCGGGAACGCGAGATACGGATTGCAGGTCGGATCCGGGAAACGGACCTCGATACGCTTGGCCTTGGGCGACGGCGAGTACATCGGGATACGCACCGAGGCCGAGCGATTGCGGCTGGAGTACGCCAGGTTGATCGGCGCTTCGAATCCGGGGACCAGCCGCCGATAGGAGTTGGTGCCAGGATTGGTGAACGCGGCGATTGCGGGTGCGTGATGCAGGATTCCGGCGATGTAATGCATCGCCAGATCTGACATCCCGGCGTAGCTCGAGCCCGCGAACAACGGCGTGTCGCCCTTCCAGATGCTCTGATGGGTGTGCATGCCAGAGCCGTTGTCGCCAAAGATCGGCTTGGGCATGAACGTCACCGTCATCCCGTGGCGAATCGCGACGTTCTTGCAAATATACTTGTACCAAGTCAGCCAGTCCGCCATCTTGACCAGCGGCTGGAAGCGCATATCGATTTCGGCCTGACCGGCGGTCGCGACCTCGTGATGGTGCTTCTCGACGCGGATTCCCACGCGTTCCATCTCGAGTACCATCTCGCTGCGGATGTCCTGCAGGCTGTCGTTAGGCGGGACCGGGAAGTAGCCTTCCTTGTAGCGCGGCTTGTAGCCCAGATTGACGCCTTCCTTACCGCTGTTCCACGAGCCTTCTTCCGAGCCGATGTAAAAATAGCTCGAGTGCTGATTGGTGTCGTAACGCACGCTGTTGAAGATGAAGAATTCTGGTTCGGGTCCGAAGAAGGCGGTGTCGCCGATCCCAGTCGACTTGAGGTAAGCCTCGGCCTTGCGTGCGATATTACGCGGATCACGGGTGTAGTCGGCACGGGTGATCGGATCCTGGATGTTGCACAGCAGGCTCAGTGTAGGATCCTTGGTAAAAGGCTCCATCACCGCGGTATCGGGATCGGGAATCACCAACATGTCGCTGGCGTCGATCGACTGCCAGCCGCGGATCGACGAGCCGTCGAAACCCAAGCCCTCTTCGAACGCTGATTCGTCGCGGAACTCGCTAATGGGCACAGTGAAATGCTGCCAGGTTCCCAACAGATCGATAAACTTTATATCGATCAGTCCCACGCCTTTTTCCTTGATCATCTGCAGAACTTGTTTTGGAGTCATCGGACGCACTAACCTCCTTGCCGCTAAGGGGGCAAGCCTTTGTTATTACCTGTGAGCCTCGGGTCTGTAACTTAGGGCCGCCCGCGAAAGCGTGCGCTCCCGCGGTCCGGTTTTCAAGATTTGTACCTTAATGAAATGGTCAACAAGTTGTTAAAAACGCGGCCGTTCTCGCTGCTGTCCAGTCAATATACGCGATTCGGCGCCCGCTAAAGCGGCATCTGCCCGCCAAACGCACATCGTCTGTTGACGGCTTTCGCCGCAACGCCTGCGGCGATCGCTATCGTCACTGCTTCCGCCAAACCCATGCCCATCAATATAAAAAGTGAGCATTAGCCCGAAGGACCCCCCGCGTCAACCGCAGCAAGTCGGCACGATGAAATAAGCGCTCTTCATTATCAGTCCGAACGCAATAGCAACTCTTGCCCTTTAAATCGTCGGCACTGGTGCCAATTTCACGCACGCTAGAATTTCGCCCGCAGGAACTCTACGACGATGTACCCGATGGCGGCTGCGATTATGGCTATTTCTAAGTTCCTTCCTGTAAGGACATCTTCGATTGCCCAAGTGAACCCACGCTGTTGGGCAGCGCCGGTTCGCTCAAACTCGCCCATCAACAGATTCGAGTAGAAGAGGAAAACTATAAATCCGACTTCAATCGCAGCTCGCCAAAGATTTTTTTTCATCCCTGCTCACGAAACCGAAGTTTGACGGACTCTTGTTACCACGAACAGCGGTTGTTTGGCACGAGGTAATCGCACGGGCGCCGCGTCCAGGCGAGATTCCAGCTAAACCGTCGCGCGAGCGCGACAGCGAGAATTCCGATGGCGAGAAAATAGAATTCAACGTTCCGCTCCAGCGGAGCCGCGGTCAGCAGACCGGCCAGCAGCAAGACCAACACAATTACAGCGATCGTCGGAGTCATCAGAATCGGGAGCCAGCCTGACCGAGAAAGCTTGTATCAATCGCGAACGGGCAAGAAGCGGACATCAGAAAGAGGAGATTAAGAAGGACGGGCTCGCCGGCAAAACGCGAGCCCGTCCCCCTGAGATTCGAGAGGCTTCTTAGAACGAGTAAATAAATGCGCCTT
The DNA here is from genome assembly GCA_035506935.1 of Binataceae bacterium (SeqCode). GTDB lineage: Bacteria > Desulfobacterota > Binatia > Binatales > Binataceae > DATJOQ01. The sequence continues at coordinate 4,151 of DATJOQ010000457.1, forward strand.
CGATCGTATCCTGGCCCGAGATTGTATACACCGGCGACAACAATCCCTCGTTCACTAGCGTGGCGAACGAAGCCGGAGTGCCGCGGTTGGTGTAGAACGGGCTGGCGTTGGATTCGTCGTGGCGATACTCGAGCCGCCAGAGCAGACCATTGACCATCTTGTAGTTTATGGTGAACGTGACTTCACCCAGGCTCTGACGAATTCCCGTGCGGACACCGTCGCTGTCGCGGAAATATTCACCGCGTGTGACCAGTTCGAGCTTGTCGTTGAAGTCATAGACGATGTAACCTGCGGCGCCCTGCCAATCGACACCGTGACGAACGCATGGGCCGCTGGGGCATGGCGGATTCGTCAGCAGCGGGTTGATGCCTTCGTTGGCGCCAGTCGCCAGCGGTGTCACCGCTACCGGATTGTCTTCATGCACGTAGAGGTACTCACCCTCGAGCGTAACGCTGGGGATTGGCGTCTTCCAGGTGATCACGGGATCCATCGCACCGCGCTTGGAATTGCCATGATTCGCCTGCTCCGGTCCGTACATACCATTGAGCAGGATCGACCACGCCGCGGTCGGAGTAAGTGCAATCTCGCCTTCGACGCTTTTGCCGTCGTTATTATCGTCGGGATCGTCCCAACCGTTGTTGACGCCCATGGTGAGCGCGATCTTGTCGTTGAATGCATAGTTGGCGCGCAATCCGGTATGGGTAAGTGGCTCGCCCAGCGTGAAGAGCAGACCGCGGGATTCGTTGTAGTTGAGGTTATTGTAGGTCGAAATGACTTCGGCGCCGAGCAAAGTGACAAACTTTCCCGCCGAAAGGTTGATTCCGCTTCCCACCGGAACTGTGTAGGTCGCGTACGCCTGTGTCGGATCGACCTGATTGGTCGATTCGGTACCGCTCGAGTATCGGGTCGCGGTGCTCAACACCTCGGCGGTCTTGCCGAAATTGATATCGGCGACAAAGCCGACGCCACTTTCAACCGTGCGATCGATGTGCAGTTGGAACTGCGTTAGCTCGAAGCCGTTGGCGTCGGTATCGAATTCGCGAAACTGGTTCACCCGATCGCCGCTCTGCAGCCCCGGATGGTTCAAGTTGTATTCGTAGGTGGCGTCGAGCAAGCCGTGAATATGGACGCCCAGATTGTCGGCCAGATTTTTCTTGGTATCGGCTAGATCTTTCTCCACCGCTGCGACATGCTCGCCGATAGTTTGCGGCGCGGCATTGGCAGGCGGCATCGCCACCTTGATGTCGTGCTGAATCTTCTGCACCGCGGTGACGTTATCGGTCTCCTCGCGGCGAAGATTATCTACGTCGCCTTTAAGCTCATCGATATCCCGATGCGCGGCTTTTAAACCCGCGGGGTTGATCGCCCGATGCACAGGACCTCGGTGCTTGACGGTGGTGGTGGTCGTGGTGGTTGTAGTAGTTGGACCTTCGGCTCTAACCGTGACTGCGCACAGCAGCAGCAACATGCCAAAAATCCCTATCAGCCTCGGCTTTACTGACATCGCCATGAATGTCCTCATCTTCACCCCTTCGCCTGACGACAGGTCTCGGTTGCGTGGTGCTCTTAGAGAAGCCGCGTCGCCTATGCCGGTCCCTAAGAGCGTATAGGCCCCAAGAAGTGCGCAGCGGTTTTCAAGAACTGTACCGACGTTCTAGCCGTCATCGGCGTGCAAAACGCTTGCTCCGAGTACGCATCTCGCTTGCACCTTTCTACTGCCTCAGCCTGCAAAAGCAGCATTTGCCGCCTCTTTACTCATCAACCGACGTCTGAGAGCTTTTTTTTTTGCGCGCAAGCGGTAATTATTTTCGAATTGGAAGAAGGTCGGCTTTCGTTGTGAAACGCACGGCCCTAACGAGGTCCCTAGGGTTAGAACCGGAGTTACCCCCCCCCAGTTGAGCTGGTACGATGGCTTCCCCGGTGGCAGAAAAGCGCAAGCTCCGATCGCGCAAACGAATGACGACGCTGGCGCTGGTCGCGTTAGCGTTCGTAATATTCGTGTTCTATTCGCTCGAGCGGGTTGAACCGGTAAAGGTGCTCGCCAGCGCAATACAACATGAGGGCGATCGCGTGTTCGTTCAGGGAGTCTTGCGAAACACCGGATCGGACCTCGGCGCGGTAGGTCTGGAGGTAAGCTACTACGATCAACGAGGTAAAAAGTTGGCAGATGATCGGATCGAAGTCGACGGGCTGCGTAGCGATACGGACGTTCCATTCAAGACGCCGGCACGCGAGTTAGCGGGCGTCAGCGAGTTCTCACTTCGCGTGGATCGTGGGCACAATCCGTACGGCAATTAGAGGCTTTAAGCTTGTCGATTTTGTCTGAATTTGTGCGTATAAAACTTGGCGATTTGAAGCTTCAAATCGATGAAAAAATCTAATGCGATACCTATGAGATCCTGATTGTGTCAATTTTCACATCACGGCTACCGCCCACATTCGCTGCTGTTTTTTGATTCACGTGATTTTGTGCACGGAACGGTCGTAGAATTTTACTACTGAATTAAGAATTTTGATAATCTAACTGTAAGGCTGGTTTGTTGCCGAACAGTTGCAATAGTGCTACTTCAAGTTTAAGAGATGGTCGCACCTTGTCGACTCTTGAGCTGTGGGGTTCGGCTTCCGCTTATTTGTTTCGAGTCTGCGACGTCATAATAGGAGCATTCCATGGGCAAAACCAAAGGACTTACTTTTGGCCAGATTATTCGCGACCGACGACGTCAGCTCGACCTAACGCAAGAAGAAGTCGCGCGCAGGATCAACACCTCTACTCCGTACGTTGGCCACCTGGAATCCGGCAAGCGGCATCCTTCCGATAAAATCGTTACGCGACTGGCCGACGTACTCGGCCTTGAGCGTCGTGAGCTATATTTCCTGGCCAATCCTGGAGCGCGCGAGCTGCTTCACAACCGCGCTCAGTCGAGCGCTGCATCCTCTTGGGAATCGTTCCGCAAGGATGATCGCCTGCGCCGCATCCACGCGATTTCGCCGGAGGAAATGGAGATGCTGTCGCGGGTCGCGCTGATGGGCGACGTGCGCAGCGAACGGGACTTCATCTACATCCTCAACAGCATCCGCCAGGCCCTCGGCCGCTAGCGATTTCCGCGCATCGCGTCGTCAAGCACGAATAATCCAAGCGCAAGGGGCAGGCTCGACCTGCCCTTTGCCTTTGTTCCTGCGTACGCTGGCCTCCCGCTGATTCGGTCTCGGCGCGAGCCGCGTCGGCGCTTGGCTACAGCGTCGAGCTCCGACTAAGCTCGCGACGACATGTCAGCTTCAGCGAGGCAGATTGCGCGTCCCTGGCAACTATCCCACTGGCCCCGTCGCTACATCGTAGTCGGCCTGTTCTTCCTCTCGACCGTCCTCTGTTACATCGATCGGGTTAACATTTCCGTTGCGATCATCCCGATGGCGCGGGATCGCGGCTACGATCCCGCCGCTCAGGGCGTGGTGCTCTCCGCCTTTTTTTGGGGCTATTTGGTTTCACAATTGCTCGGCGGCTGGATGGCTGATCGGTTCGGCGGCAAACCGGTTCTCGCCTTCGGTGTCGCAATCTGGTCGCTCGCCACTTTCCTGACGCCTCCGGCTTCGGCCTCGTTTACCACGCTGCTGATGGTGCGCGTCCTGCTCGGAATCGGCGAGGGTGTTAATTTTCCCGCGATCCATAGTCTTGCCGCGCGATGGACCCGCGTGAGCGAGCGCGCGCGCACGCTCGCGCTCAATCTGAGCGGAATTCATCTTGGCTCGGTGTTGGCGCTGGTCGCGACCCCACCGCTGATCCTGGCGCTGGGATGGCCAGCGGTGTTCTACGTCTTCGGCGCGCTTGGCGCAGTGTGGTTGATCGCGTGGAGCGTGATGGCCGCGAACAGCCCGGAAGACTCTCCTGCGGTGACTTCCCATGAGCTCGCGGAAATCAACGCCGACCGGCCGCAGGTGGAACGCGTAGGCTCGGTGCCATGGCGGCGCATCTTCAGCGAGAAGGCGGTATGGGCGATAATCCTGGCCCACGTCTGCAACAATTGGGGTCTTTTCATTCTGCTGCTGTGGATGCCGACTTATCTACATCGCATGCTCGGTGTGCCGATGGCTCGCGTGGGAAACTACGCACTGATCCCGTGGCTCGCCACTTTCATCACCAGCAATCTCGGTGGATGGGCCTGCGACGGTTTGCTCGCGCGCGGATGGAGCGTGACGGCGGTGCGCAAGCTGATGCAGACGCTGGCTTTTTCATTGGGCGCGATGCCGCTGCTCATCCTGCCCGCGATTCATTCGCCCGCTGCTGCGGTGGTGCTGCTCACGATCTCGGCGATGTCTTCCGCGCTGGCGTTCTCAGGCTTCGGCGTCAATCATCTCGACGTCGGTCCGCGCTATGCGGGCGTGCTGATGGGCATCTCCAATACCGCCGCGACGGTGCCGGGAATTGTCGGCGTCGCGATCACCGGAGTAATCCTGCAAGCCACCGGCTCGTTCGCGATGGTCTTCTACCTGACGGCAGCAATCTACTTTATCGGTCTCGGTGGCTATCTACTGTGGGGAAGCGGCGAGCAGAAGATATAGCGCAGCGCGGCTTATTTCGTGCGGCTTCGCGCCATCGCCGTGAGTTGTTCGTATAACGCGGCGTTGGACGCTATCAATCCGCCGACCGTGACCCGTGGCTGATTGAAGCGCAGCTCACCACCTTCGATATCGCTAACGCGGCCGCCAGCCTCGATAACCAGCGCGGCGCCCGAGGCGATATCCCACTCGCTCTTGGGCGAATGAGTGAAAGTTGCGTCGGCCATTCCTGCAGCGACCAGCGCCAACTTGTACGCCACGCTGCCGGTCGCCTTGACCGTCATCGTATGCTTCATCGCCTCCCACTCGCCGCGCGAAAGTTCGCTGCGGCTGGCGAGAATCGTCGCGCGATCGAGTTGAGCGGCGCTGGTGACCGTAACGCAGCGGTCGCCGAGATGACATCCGGTTCCGCGCGCGGCCCAGAATAATTCGCGCCTGATCGGATTAAAGGTCACTCCAAGCACCGGCTTGCCGTCCTCGGCCAGAGCGATCGCAACCGCAAATTCGTCTATCCCGCCGATAAATTCCTTGGTGCCGTCGAGCGGATCGACGAGCCACACCC
>DATJOQ010000458.1:0-2775 GCA_035506935.1 Binataceae bacterium (SeqCode)
CGGCTTTTGCGCGGCAGGGAAGGCCTCGGCATGGGCGACGTCAAGCTGATGGCGATGGTGGGCGCGTTCCTTGGATGGTCCGGGGTGTTGTTCACCTTGTTTATCGGCTCGCTCGTCGGATCGCTCGGCGGAATCCTGATCGGACTTTCCGGGCGTCGCACGCCGCGACCGGCGACCGCGTCGGAGGCGCCGGCTTCTATGATTGGTGGCCGCCTTCCAGACGAAATCAGCGAAGCCGACGAGGTTTCGATTTTGCAAACCACCGTCCCGTTCGGGCCGTTTCTGTCCGTAGCGGCCGGCATTTTCGCGCTCTTCCAGCCGCAACTGATACGCTGGTATTTTTCTGGCTGATGGGCACCGGGCTTTTCATCACGCTTGAAGGAGTCGAAGGTTCCGGCAAGACCACTCACGCTGCGCGGCTGGCGGATGCACTCCGGGCGGAGGGACGCGCGGTCACTCTGACGCACGAGCCGGGAGCAACCAGCGCGGGCAAAGTGATTCGTTCGCTGTTCCTCGATCCCGAGATCAAGCTCGAAGTCGCCGCCGAGCTGCTTCTCGTACTGGCCGATCGGGCACAGCATGTGCGCGAGCAACTAAAACCTGCGTTGGCGCAGGGCGAGATCGTCATCTCAGACCGCTACTCCGATTCCACCGTCGCGTATCAGGGCTACGGCCGCGGCTTCGATCTGGAACTTCTCGGTCAGCTCAATCGCCTGGCCAGCGACGGCCTGATTCCCGACCTTACCCTGGTGCTCGATTGCGGCGCCGAGACCGGGTTGGAACGAACCCGCCGCCGCGGTCGTGGCGCGAACCCGGATCGCTTCGAAGGGCAGGAACTGGCGTTCCATAATCGCGTGCGCGAGGGATTTCTCGCGCTGGTGCGCGCCGAACCGGCACGCGCCCGCCTGATTGATACCTCCGGTCCGGTCGAAGCCGTAACCGCACAGATACGCAGCGCAGTCGACGAGCTGATTCAACGGCGATGCCTCTAGCTGAGCTGCGCGGCCATCACCATCTCTACGCCGAGCTTCAGAAGGAACTCGCCAGCCGGCCGTCACACGGATACCTGTTCTCGGGACCGCGCGGGATCGGCAAAAGCCTGATCGCGCAATCCCTGGTTCATGGCTTGTTCTGCGAACGCTCGCCGGGCGCGAATTTCTGCTGCACTCCCGATCGATGTCCGATCCGGGCAGCGGCTCCCCCTTCGCGGCGGGCAAGTGAGGCGTCGGCGCCCCAATGCGACTGCTGTTCGGCGTGTGTGCAGGTCGCGCTCGGAGTGCATCCGGATTTCACGCTCGTCAGCCGCGCCGCTAATCGAACCGACGTCCTGATCGAGCAGGTGCGGGAGCTGATCGCCAGGCTGGGCACCAAACCGTCGCGCGGCCCAAGACGACTGGCAATCATAGATGATGCCGAAACGCTCAACATCCCGGCGCAAAACGCGCTGTTGAAGACGCTCGAAGAGCCGCCCGGTGACGCTATCATTTTCCTGATCGCATGCGGCGACCGCATGCTGCTCGATACGATTCGATCGCGCCTGCGCCCCGTGAGGTTTGGACCGCTCTCTGTCGCCGACGTCGCAGCCGTTCTGACATCTCGTACGGGATTGGACAGCGAGCGCGGATTGGCTCTGGCGCGGCTTTCCCGGGGAAGCGCATCGCGCGCGATTGCGATGGCCGAAGGCGCGCCTCCGCCGATAGAAGCGCTGCTTCAGGCGCTCAAGCGCGCCCCGCAAGTCGACTTCATCGCGGCTCGAGAGCTGGCTGAGGAGTTCTTCAGCGGCCGCGAGCAGGCCAGCGAGACCTTCGAGCTGATCGCCCGGTTGCTTGAAGAGATTTTGGCCTTTAAGTTGCTTGGTGACGAATCTGCTCCGTCCGATCTGCGGCCCCTGATGGCCGAGCTCGGACAGGCACTCAGCGTTGCGGCGCTGACCGAGGGCGTGGAGCTCGCGCTGCGGGCGTACCAGGCGGTGGAAGGGATGGCGAATCCGCGCCTGCAAGCCGAACAATGGTGGATGGCTGTCGGTCAGGCACTTAGGGGGACGTCATGATCGAAGAAGGCAAGGGCGCGCAATCGCGCGACATCGACGAAAGAGGTCCCGGCCGCCTCGATATAGTGGGCGTGAGCCTCCGCCGATGCGGCCGCACTTATCCGTACACGACCACATTGGATTTGCAGCGTGGCACCCGGGTGCTGGTCGAGGGTGAGTTCGGTCTCTGCCTGGCCACGGTCGAGAGTCCCACGCACGCGCCCGAACCCGCCGCCGACCTCTCGAAGCTCCATCCCGTTATTCGCGTCGCCGACGAAAGAGATCTGGAGACCGCAGAGCAGAATCACGAGCTCGAGCAGTCCGCGATCCGCCTTTGCCAGCAAAAGATCCGCGATCATGATCTCGCGATGAAACTGGTCGAGGTCGAATACACCTTCGACCGCCGCCGCGCGGTTTTCAATTTCGTCTCCGAGAATCGAATCGATTTCCGCGACTTGGTGCGCGACCTCGCGGCTAATCTCCATGTTCGCATCGAGATGAGGCAGATAGGGGCGCGCGACGAATCCAAGGTCTGCGGCGGATGCGGCCCGTGCGGACGCGAGTTGTGCTGCTCGTCGTGGCTGCGCGAGTTCAACCCGATAACGCTCAAGATGGCGCGCGAGCAGAACCTGGCGCTCAATCCCTCGCGGCTGGCCGGGATGTGCGGGCGTCTTAAATGTTGCCTGCATTTTGAATACGCGACTTACATCGAACTCAAGCGTGGCCTGCCTTCAGTGGGCAAGACG
>DATJOQ010000459.1:0-5930 GCA_035506935.1 Binataceae bacterium (SeqCode)
GTTGTTCTCGCACCTCGCCCAGCTTGACGGCAAACCTTTACCGATTCCGAACGCCCAGGATTTTCAGCACAAAGAGATCACTATCTTCTTCGAGCCGTTCGATATCCGCGGTACCGCTTTCATCGTCTATCGCTACCTCGATCCACATCGTTCCGACGACGGCTGGGCTTATGTGCCGACGCTCCGCCGCGTGCGCCGAATCTCCGCTGAAGTCAAATCGGACTCGCTGCTGGGAACCGATCTGACGATTGAAGACTATTACGGCTTTAACGGCCGCGATCTCGACTGGGACTGGAAGTTCCTGGGCTGGAAGGACGTTTTGGGCGTATATGATCCGGGATACGACTACATGCACACCTATGGCATCAATGGCACCGTGCCCAATGACCCGCAATGGTCTGTGAAAAGGGTGGCGGTGGTGTTGCGCACGCCGAAGTGGTCACGCCATCCGTATTCGGCCGCGATCAATTTCCTCGAGCCCGAGACGTGGCTGGGGCCCTACCACGTGGTATTCGATCGCAAGAACAAGCTGTGGAAGGTCTGCGAATGGACGTGGAAATACAGCGAAAATTTCAAGCAGTTCGCCGAGATCAACCACGGCATCCAGTCCTACACCTGGGAAGGCCTGTCGATGGTCGACGTACAGAACGCTCGCGCGACGATCATCCGTGGGTATGGCGACGGCTTTCCGAATTATCCGATGAATGAAGTCCAGGGCGTCTACGACATCAACCATCTCGAACAAGTCCATCGGTAAGCGACAGCGGGGGAGACGGCCATCGGCCGCCTCCCTCGCAAAAATTTCCCAGGCCGAGTGGCTGACGCTGGCGCTGCCGATTCTGGCGGATACTCGCGGTCAGTTCGCCACGGTTCTGATGTTGTGTTTCCCGAGCTTGTAGAACACGTCACTGCGGGAGAGGCCAAGCCTTCTCGCAGCTTCCGCCTGAGCGCCGCCGGTGGCTTTCAAGGCACGTTGGATGACGGCTTTTTCGAGCGCGGTCATGAACTCGCGCAGGTCCAGAGTTTCGGGCAACAGTTCAGAGATTTCGCTCGGAGTTATCGGGCGTGAGTGGTCGAAAAAATCGCCGGTAGAATGAATCTGAGCCGGCACCGGGAAATTTTCCGCCGTGATTTCATCCGCGGTCGAGAGAATGCAGGCGCGTTCGATCAGGTTCCTGAGTTCGCGAATGTTGCCCGGAAAATCGTAACTCAACAGAACACGCATCGCGTCGGCGCTGATTTTGCGCAGCGGCACCTTTAGATCGCGCGCCGCCTGCATCAAGAAGAGCTCGCACAGTTCGGGAATGTCTTCCGTGCGCTCGCGCAGCGGCGGGACTTCCAGCGGTACCACCGCGAGCCGATAGTAAAGATCGTCGCGAAACAGACCGTCGCGCACGCGCTGATTAAGGTCGCGATGAGTCGCGACGATTAATCGAACGTCAACCTGGCGCGGCGTGGTCGATCCGATTCGGGTGACCAGTCCGTCGGTCAGCACGCGCAACAATTTTGCCTGTGCCGACATCGACAGCTCGCCGGCTTCGTCAAGGAACAGCGTGCCTTCGTGCGCTGCCTCGAACAGGCCCTCGCGCGTGCGATCGGCGCCGGTGAATGCGCCGCGCTCGTGACCGAATAATTCGCTCTCGAGCAATGTTTCCGTAAACGCTGCGCAGTTTATCGCGACGAAAGGCTTCGAGGCGCGCCCGCTGCTGCGATGGACCGCGCGGGCGACAAGCTCCTTCCCGGTGCCGGTCTCTCCGGTGATCAGCACCGTCACCTTGGTCGGCGCGACACGCGCGATTTTCTCGCGGAGCTCGCACACCGCGGTGGTCTTGCCGGTGATTTCCGAAGAACCTTCGAGGCGCAGCACCGCGTCACGCAGCCTGCCGTTCTCGCGCAAAAGCCGGGTATGCTCGACCGCGCGGCCGGCCGACGCCAGCAGCACTTCCGGAGCGAAGGGTTTGGTGATGAAGTCGAAAGCGCCGCGGCGCATGCTTTCGACGGCGAGTTCGATAGTGGCGAAGGCGGTCAGGAAAACCACCGACAGGTCGGCGTCCGCCTCGTGGGCAGCGGCCAACACGTCCAGCCCTTCCCCATCGCTCATCTTCTGATCGGTTATCACCGCGTCAAAACGAAGCTCGGTCAAGGCGCGGCGCGCTTCGCCGACGCCGGAGGCGGCGCTCACCTCGTGGCCCTCGTGTTTGAGATTCGAGGTCAGGATTCGCAACAGATGCGGCTCGTCATCGACAATCAATATATTGGCCATAGCGTGTTTCCGTCGACGCTACTTAGTTGAGCGAACGCGCGGGAATAGCGATCGAAAAACATACGCGTCCTGGTTGATTGCTTTTCAGCACGATATCGCCGCCATGGGCGCGAACGATATTACGAGCGATAGCCAGTCCGAGGCCGTTTCCACCCTGCTTGGTAGTGAACAGCGGCTCGAAAATATGTTCGACCGTTTCATTCGAAATCGGGCCAGCCGGATCGATCACGTCAATCCGTATCGCGGAGCCATCGTTCCTTTCGGCGTTGAGATTGACGCGGTCGCCGCCGCCACACGCATCGATTGCGTTCTGCACCAGGTTCAACAACGCCTGTTGCATCTGCCCGGCATCGAAATAGCCCTCGAGCTCACGCTCAGCGGAAACCTCGATCGCGACGCCCTTGTTGGCCGCGTGCGCGCGCGCGACCGAGGCTACATAATTGAGCATGTCGGCGACGTTGGCGCGGCCGATTTGAACCGGGCGCGGACGAGCGTAGACCAGAAAATCGGTGGTGAGCTGCTCGAGACGAGCCGCTTCCTTGGCCGCGATGGCGAACATCTCCTGGCGCACGGCCTCGTCCTGCCCCTGGCGCGCTGCGGTCGCGAGCGAGCTCGCGATCATCGCGACCGGATTTCTGATTTCGTGCGCGATCGATCGCGACAGCCGGCCTACGGTCGCGAGCTTTTCTTCAGACAGTAGCCGCTCGCGAGTGCGCTCGAGTTCCGCGAGATTATTCACGAATCGCGCCTCGCGCTCACGCAGATTATTGATCAAAAGCCACACCAGGATGCCCATGACGGTATAGATCACGGACATCGCGCCGGCTTCGATATACTCGCCGAATCTCAATCCATACGCACCGAGAAAAGTGATGAAGTCCGCTACGATCACCATCGCGATGGTCGCGCCAAGACTCAGCCTGAACGCCGCTTCGAGCACCGGCAGCAACATGAGAGCGTAATATGCGGAGTCGCTCTTGATCGTGATGCAGGTAAGCGCGAACGCGAGCCCCGAGTTGAAGCCGAGCGACCACAGCGTGACGAGCTCGCGCTTTGCGGCCGATAGCGGCGCGGTGCGCCAGCTCATCCAGGCAACGTGAATCGATTGCGCGGCAACGCCGGCCGCCAGCACCCAAAGAACAACGAGTGGTGGTTTGTTACGAACCAATCGGGAGATGAACTCGAGGATGAAGAGCGAGCCGATCAGCAGCAGATTCAAACTCGAAAACAGAAACTCCTGCCGGCGAAAAGACTCGAAGTCGCTCGCGACGAAATCGGAGGCTCCCTGGCCAATCGTCGGCGCCATCACGCTAAAGGGCCAATGGCTGGTGGCGCGCCGGTCTTCAGCGATCGTAGCCACGGCAGAGACTAGCTCGATCTTCGCTAATCGCGCGATCGGACTTTTTGCCATTGATGGCACGAGTTCGGCTGCTCATAGGTTGAAGCTGAAGTTCAGCCCGACTTCGGGTCCGAAGGCCTGCATGCGTGCGAGGTTTCCGATCTCGCTCGAGGTTTCAGCCTGGCGGAAGTAATAGTAAACCATGCCCAAGAATGGCCTCAGACCCATGAGAGCCGCATCGAGATAATAGATACGCCAGTGGGTCTGAAAACCCGATTGCGAAAGGTAGACAGTGCCGCCCTCGCTGCGCAACGAATTCCACTTGTTGATCCAATTGCCCTGCGCTGAGATTTGAAGCGCGAAATGTTCGGCCAGCCTTCGCTGCAGCTCCACGCCGATGGTCGGAACCGGCAGTTCCTGATCGTTCCATCGCCCCTCGGCGTCAAGATTACCGCTAATCAGCCGGGGATGGCCGTTGTTGATTTTGAAGTCCAAGTAGACGAACTCCAATCCGACGAGTGGGCGGACGTCCCAATGCCGCAGCAGGTCGGGGAGATTGCCGGTGTACTGATCGAGCCATGGCGTTATGCGCCGTTGATAGAAAAGTCCGACCGAGAACCATGTGGTACCGGAAGTCGAGATGTTTTGCCCGGGGGCCAGCACGTCGCCGTTGAAGGTTGCGGGGCTGGTGAGAAAGCTGCTGCCGTAGAGCGCGAAATAGCTGAACTGTAACTGCACGGCGTTGATGCCGTCGAACCAGAAGGTGCCCTTGATACCCGGCTGCTGCATCGTGCTCACGCCGAGATCCGGTCCCCAATGGAACGCGGACCCTGCGATCGAAGCTTCGCGCCTGCGAATAAGACTATTGTCGGTCACGAAGTCCGAAACGTTATTGAGCTCCAAATCGAGTTGGAAGCGCTGCGGGGTATAGAACTGACTTTCGCGTGTGCCCCATATGCCGGCTGGTGATGTTGTCTCCGATAAATCGGCCGCAGAGACGTAACTGCAACTGACCGCTAGCACTAGCATCAGAAGCGCGCAGGACAAGACTGATCGCACTGATGTCATTCCGGAGTAAACCGCGAGCACCCGAGGTCGCCGAGTTAGAGGCCGGGACTGCGCTCTCGCTGTCGGCGGATGCAGCTGAGCGAAATCGTTGAAGGAAAAAATGGCTTTCCGCTTTGGTGATGCAAGCAGATTGTGTGCCGTTTATAATGGCCATGACACACTTTTTTTATCAAGAAAAACAGGCATTTTACGGCGCTACTAAATGTGGCGCCGCGATCTTGTTCAAAATTTCGAATCGCGATGTTTGATTTTTCGGACAGCACCGTAGGGGAGCTCGGGAAGGAGGCGGCAACGCTCAGCCGACTACGTTGGCGGGGTGGCCATCGACGAAGGCGCGAATGTTGGCGATCGCGGTGTCGAGCAATCGTTTACGAGCTTCTTTGGTAGCCCACGCGAGATGCGGTGTCACGATACAGTTCCTGGCGGTCAGCAGAGGATCTTCCGCGGCGGGAGGCTCATGACTCAGTACGTCGAGCGCAGCACCCGCGAGTCGTCCCGCGTTAAGCGCGTCAGCGAGGTCTTGCTCCACGATCAAGAGGCCGCGCGACGTGTTGAGCAGAAACGCGCCTCGCTTCATCTTCTCGATCGAGGAAGCATTGATCAGTCCGCGAGTGGCCGGGAGCAGCGGACAATGGAGGCTGACCACGTCCGATTGCGCCAATAACTCGTCGGTTTCGCACCAACGGAAATCGGGCCAGTTCGGCGCCGCGCTATCAGACGTGCGGGTCGCGATCACGCGCATCCCGAACGCCGAGGCGATTTTACCGACCTCGCGCCCGATGCGTCCGAATCCTATAATCCCGAAAGTCTTGTCGGTCAGCTCGATCAGCGGCGTCTTGGAGAAGGTGAAGTCCACAGAACGGGACCATTCCCCGGCGCGCACCGCTTCGGCATGCAGCGCGACATGATGACACAGCTCGAGCAGCAGGGCGAAGGTAAATTGCGCGACCGAAGCGGTACCGTAGACCGGAACGTTGGTCACCACGATTTTCAACTCGCGCGCAGCGTCGACGTCGACGACGTCATAACCCGTCGCCAGTACCCCGACATACCGGAGCCCTGGCAGCCGCTTCAAGGTGTCGGCGTCGAGTTGAGTCTTGTTGGTCAGCACGAGCTGGGCGTCCCTGGCGCGTGCGACCACCTGATCCTGCGGCGTGCGATCGAACACCTGCAAAGCACCGATCGCGCGCAGCGGGTCCCAACTGAGATCGCCCGGATTGAGCGCGAAGCCGTCGAGCACAACGATATTCACCGACGGTT
>DATJOQ010000460.1:0-5190 GCA_035506935.1 Binataceae bacterium (SeqCode)
AGCAGCGTCACGTTCTTTAAGAGGAGTACCTAGCGATGGCCGAACTGCCATTGAGTGGTGTTCGCGTACTCGATTTCACCTGGGCATGGGCTGGACCGTACTGCACGATGCAGTTGGCGCATCTCGGCGCGGAAGTCATCCGCCTCGAAACCGCCAAGCGTCCATGCGTCACGCGCGCGATTCCGCCGTTTGCCGATAATCAACCTGGCCCTAACCGCGCCGGTTATTTCAATCAATACAACCAGGGCAAGCGCAGCGTCCTGCTCAACCTCGCCAAGCCCGAGGCGCAGGAGATCGCTCGCCAACTGGTCGGACATTGCGACGTCGCGGTGCAGAATTTCGCCGCCGGGATCATGGACAAGCTCGGTCTCGGCTACGATCGATTGCGCCAGGTGAAGCCCGACATCATCATGGCTTCGCTGTCCGGCTACGGCCAGTATGGGCCGTATCGCGAATATGTCGGTTATGGTCCTCCGGCCGGCGCTCTGTCCGGTTTCTTCGCCACCACTGGTTACGAAGGCTCGCCGCCATGCGAAATCGGTATCTCGTACGCCGATCCCAACGCCGGCGTCTTCGGCGCGTTCGCGATCATGCAGGCGCTGGTTCATCGCGCCCGCACCGGCGAAGGCCAGCATATCGATCTATCGCAATGGGAAGCCGCTCTGGTCCTGATGCCGGAAGCGTTGCTCGAATATGCGATGAACGGGCGCACTCCCGAGCGCGCCGGAAATCACGATCGCGTGATGGCGCCGCACGAATGCTATCCCGCCAAGGGCGAAGACCAGTGGGTCAGTATCGCCGTCGGCACCGAGGACGAATGGCGCGCGCTCTGCAAGGTGATGGGACAGCCGGCGCTCGCCGAAGACGCCCGTTTCCGTACCGCTGAGCTGCGCAAGCGCAATGAAGCTGCGCTCGATGAAATCGTCGCCGCCTGGACCGCTCAGCACGATCGATGGGAGCTGACCAACAAGCTGCAGGCCGCCGGCATCGCCGCCTTTCCGCCGCTCAGCAACAAGGATCTGACCGAGGATCCTCATTTGAAAGCGCGCGGCTACCTGGTCGAGCTCGAGCACCCCGAGGTCGGCAAGCGCATCCACGCCGGTATTCCGTGGACGATGTCGGCCACGCCGTGTAAAGTACGCGCCGCTGCTCCACTTCGCGGCGCCGACACCGAGTCGGTACTGAGCAGCTTGCTGGGTTTCAGCAAGGCCGATATCGAGCGTTTGACGGCCGACGAAGTGTTGGTGTGATCGCTCGGGATCTGATCCAACTGAGCGCCGACATATCGCGGGCTTATTCAGGGGGGCGTTAGCGCTGCTGGAGATGTCTGATCAAGAACAGGTACTGGAAGCTAATCGGCTCTTCTACCAGGCCTTCGAAAGTCTCGAGATCGAGAAGATGGAGAAAGTGTGGCTCCAGGCGCCGCAGATTGTCTGCGTGCATCCCGGATGGCGGCGGCTTTCGGGATGGGGTCCGATCATGGAGAGCTGGGAGCGCATCTTCGAATCAACCTTTGAGATGAAATTTGATCTGACTGACGTCGACGTCACCTTGCGCGGCGATCTCGCGGTGGTGGTGGTGCAGGAAAATCTGACTCAGCGCGGTTACGAAGGCAGTTCGCGCAGCGTGGTGCAGGCAACCAACGTGTTCGAGCGCACCGGTAATCGATGGTACCTGGTGCTGCATCACGGCTCCCCCGTTGCCTCCCCCTCCGAGCACGAACCCCCGATTCAATAGGGGCTGGTCGTTCCAACCCACAACCTCGCACGCTTCTTGTCCCGTCATCCTGAGCGCAGCGAAGGATCTCGCGCGGTCCTGCGCGCGCCAGCTCCCAACGTTTTACGATCGCCGGGAAGACCCGGCGATGCCTTCGCTTCGCTCAGGATTCCCAAAAAGGGCCGAGGTGTTGGTGCAGCCGCCTACTTGCTCTCGCGCATTGCGCGCACCAGGATCGCCGCAATTTCCGGACGCGTGAACTCCGGCGGCGGCGATTGCCCCGCGCGCAGCATCTCGCGCACCTTGGTCCCCGATAGCAGCAGCCGATCCTCGTCGCCGTGTGGGCAGGTCTTGTAGGATGCCATCGCCGCGCAATGCCGGCAAAAGAAGGTGTTCTCGAACATCAGCGGCGTGATACCCATATCGTGCGGATCGAAACGCTCAAAGATCTTCTGCGCGTCATAAGTGCCGTAGTAATTTCCGACTCCAGCGTGATCGCGCCCGACGATAAAATGGGTGCATCCGTAATTGCGCCGAATGATCGCGTGCAGGATCGCCTCGCGCGGACCGCCGTAGCGCATGTGCGCCGGCATCACCGAAAGCATCGCGCGATTTTTCGGATAATACTGATCGAGCAGCACTTTATAGGTTTCCATCCGCACCGCGGCCGGCACGTCGTCACCCTTGGTCTCGCCGACCAGCGGATGCAGCAGCAAACCGTCGCAGATTTCGAGCGCCGCTTTCTGGATATACTCGTGTGCGCGATGGGTCGGATTGCGCGTCTGAAACGCGACGATTTTTTTCCATCCGCGCTCGGCGAACGCAGCGCGCGTCTCACGCGGCTCGAGCCGATAGTCGAGGAACGTGCGGCCGGGGATTTCCTCGAGCAAAACCACACGTCCCGCCAGGCAAATCGCGGGCGTGCTGATAACGTTTTTGACACCCGGATGGTTCTGATCGGCGGTGCCGAATACCGCTTCGGCTTCGCGCTGGCGGTCCACGCGATAGATCTCGCTGATTTTCAGTATCGCCAGCCGCCGCCCGCTTTCATCCGCGAGCGCTACGTCCTTTCCCGCAGCGATCGATTTCTCCTGGCTCTCTTCGACTCCCAGCGTGATCGGAATCGACCACGGCGTGCCCGATTCGAGCCGCATCGTGTCGCGGCTGCGCACGTAATCCGCCTCGCCCATGAAGCCGGTAAGCGGTGAGAACGCGCCCGACGCCAGCATCTCCAGGTCCGCGAGCTCGCGCCCGCCCAACGTCACCGCCGTCAGCGTGGCCGCGTGACGCAACAGCGCGTCGCGCTCGCCGGCCTGCGCCTTTAGGTCGACCAGTTCTCCGCCGCCGTGAGCGGCGATCGCCCCCTCGGCTCCACTCATCGCGCTACTCCGTTGCGGCTGATGTAATTTATCAACTCAAGCTTGCGCAGTAGTTTCTCGAAGCTCTCCTGCACCGTTTCCAGTCCGCTGTCGATCACGAGTTCCGGATTGAGCGGCTCCTCGTACGGATCCGAGACCCCGGTGAAGGATTGAATTTCGCCCTTTAGCGCCTTTTTGTAGAGTCCCTTGACGTCGCGCTCGACCAGCTTGTCGAGCGCGCATCGCATGAAGACCTCAAAGAAGCGGTCGTGTCCGCTGCGCACCTCGTCGCGAACTTCGCGGTAGGGCGATATCGCGGCCGAAATCGCGATCACGCCGTTGCGCGACAGCAGCCTGCATACGTAACCGATCCGCCGGATATTAGTGTCGCGATCTTCCTTCGAGAAGCCTAGGCCTTTCGAAAGATTGGTGCGCACTTCGTCGCCGTCGAGAATTTCCACGCGGCGTCCGCGTTTCTTCAATTCCTCAGCGACCAGGTTGGCCAAAGTAGATTTTCCGGCGCCGGACAGGCCTGTGAACCAGAGTGTGAAACCTTCGTTCATGCGAGCGAAAACCGCCTTAGTGAGTGGGATAGTGAATCAACAAAACATCTAGGTGCCCTTGAAGCTCGAATAAGAATACCGGAGGTATTTAGGCGACGGAAGCTCTTAACTAAGCTCAGCCTGCAACAATCTTCGTTCGCGCTATTTTTCACGCTCTTTCGACACGTTGCTCGTGCATAAGATGCAAGCTTCCGCCACCGTGAGTTCACATTCGCGACTCGCCAAGCCATCGAATTGCAGCCTCGAAGCGCGCGCGCCGGGTTGAAGCAAATACTTGAGTGCCTCGGTCGTCGCGACCATCTTCACCAGCTCGGCGTTTTTATCTTTTGTCCCAAAATTCCCCAGTAGCTCGCCTATGCATGCCAGGCATGGCGGACGCTTTGGCGTGATCGCTATCTGACCCGGGCTATCCAGCCGCGCGGCGATAAGCGCCGATGCGCGCGCTTCGAGGTTTGCCGCCTGAGCGCCGTCGCGGCTGCGCGCACTGCCGATAAAGATCAAACCAAGGTCGTATTCGGCGCCGGATGTATGCACAGCCACTGTGACCTCGGGATTAAGCCCCTTCATCTCGCCGATCAAATCTCTACATTCAGGCGTACCGCCGTCCATCATATCGAGCAGGACCGTCCCGACGCCCGCTCCCACCAGGTACGCGAGCGGCAAGCTTACGTCGGCAATTTCGCCGATTATCGCGACCCGCGCCGCAAGCAACCGCTCCTGCCCGCGCCCCCCAACTTGGGGCATGATTATCTGACGGCTGTACCGCTCGATTTGTTCATTATTGAGCGTCAAAATGATTTTCGCGCGGGACTGGTCCGGCCGCGCGCCCCGGTTACTCGATAACGTTCTTCTCGATCCGCTCGACCGTGACTCCGGTTTGTCGCAGCCATTCGATCGCGCGTTCGACCTGCTCGGCGCTGCCCTCGAACTCCACCGCCACCAGCCCCATCTCCTCCGATACGCTGGCGCCACGGATATTGAACACCACGTCGAATTTCTTGACCAGGCGGTAGAGCAGCGGCTCCTTTATCAGGTTGCGCGGATAGGTCAGATAGTAGCGTTCGCGGATCTGATGCGAGCTCACTTTTGTAACAGTTTGTGCAGTTTCTCGCGATTCCACGAGCGCCACCCGATCCACAGGTTGGTCGAAAGATACTTGTCGCCGAAATCGGGAAACACCGTGACCACCGTGCCTTCGCGCAAGCGCTTGGCGATTCTGAGCGCCGCCACCATCGCCGCGCCCGACGATTGTCCCACCAGAATGCCTTCGATTTGCCCGAGCGCGTACACCATATCGTAGGCGTCTTCGGTCGAAACCGGGAATTTCTCGTCGAGCTGCTCCTCGTGATAGATCGCCGGCACGATCGACGAGGCCATGTGCTTCAGTCCCTCGAGTCCGTGCATCGCGTCGTCCGGCTCGACCCCGATTATCCTGATCGACTTGTCGCGGGATTTGAGATACCGCCCGACCCCCATCACGGTTCCGCTGGTGCCGAGGCAGGCGGCGAAATGAGTGACCGTGCCTTCGGTCTGATGCCAGATTTCGGGGCCAG
>DATJOQ010000461.1:0-13560 GCA_035506935.1 Binataceae bacterium (SeqCode)
ACGGTGCTGAAGAACCCGAATTGATTTGCCTCCACGTTCTCGGCTAATCGTGACGTGGTGGCGGTGGAATCGGCGGCGGCGCGGCAAAATCAGGCGGCTCTCGGAACCAAGGTATCGGAGCCGGCGCCTTTTCTGAAATGGGCAGGCGGCAAGACTCAGCTTCTGCCGTATCTAACGTCGATGCTGCCGAAGCGCTTCGAAAATTACGCCGAGCCATTCGTCGGCAGCGCGGCGTTATTCTTCTGGCTCAAGCGAAATCGCGATTCCTTCCAGGCGCGCTTGTTCGATCGCAATGACGAGCTGGTCAACTGTTATGTGACCGTGCGGGATCAAATCGAGCGCTTGATTCCGCTGCTCGAGGAATTGCGAGACCGTCACGGCAAGCGATTCTATTACAAGGTTCGCAGCCAGCGCCCGCAGAGCCTGAGCGAGCTCGAACGCGCGGCGCGCCTGATCTACCTGAACAAGACCTGCTTCAACGGCCTTTACAGGATCAATTCGCAGGGACAGTTCAACGTGCCGATCGGCTCGTACAAGCGTCCGCGGATCTTCGACGACGGAGCGTTGCGCGCGGCGAGCCGGGCGCTAATCGGCGTCACGATCATGCAGGCGGATTTCGCCGCAATCGAGCACCATTGCCGCGCAGGCGATCTGGTTTACTTCGATCCGCCTTACTATCCGGTATCGAAGACCGCGAATTTCACCGCGTATGCTCTCGGAAGCGACGGGCGGCCGGTGTTCGGCCTCGAAGAGCATCGGCGGCTGGCGGCGACCTTCAGGAATCTCGATCGTAAGAATTGCTACACGATGCTGAGCAACAGCGATTCGGAAGCGGTTCGGGAGCTTTATCGCGGATGGCGTATTCGGGTCGCGCCGGCGCGGCGCGCGATCAATAGCGACGGGAGCGCGCGCGGCGCGGTGAACGAAATTATCGTGACGAATTATTGAAGCGAAGACATCGCTAGCTCATCACGATACCGGCGTCCGCGTTAAGCGTCTGGCCGGTCATCGACGATGCTTCCTCCGACACCAGGAACAGCGCAACGCGCGCGATCTCATCCTCGGTCACCAGCCGCTTCATCGCGGCGCTGGCGGCAACCTCGGCCTTGACCTCCTCGTACGGACGGCCGGTGGCGGCGGCGCGTGCCCGGAAAACTCGCTCGATACGCGGACCTTCGACCGCGCCGGGACAAATACCATTGACGCGCACACCGTAGGGCGCCCATTCCATCGCCAGCGTTTGGGTCAATCCGATCATCGCCCATTTTGAAGCGGCGTAGGCGGCGCGCAGCGGAAATCCGCGGCGGGCAGCAACGGAGGCGATATTCAAAATTGATCCGGAGCGCTGCTTTTCCATCTGCGGCAGCACGGCGCGGGTGGCGAGAAAGGTCCCGGTCAGGTTGATATCGATGGTTTCCTGCCAATCGGCGAGCGTGGTTTCGGTAAGGCGCGCGGTGGGGCCGCCGATACCGGCATTGTTGACCAGGATATCGATCCGCCCGAACGCGCTGATCGCGCGCTCGGCCATCCGCGCGCAATCGGCCTCGAGGGCGACGTCAGCCTGAATCGCGACACACTCGGTGCCGGCGCGCTCGAGCTCGGCGCGAGTCTCTTGCAGCGGCGCCGTATCGCGCGCGGTCAGCAATAGCCGGGCGCCCGCGCCGGCATAGACCAGCGCAATCTGGCGTCCGATACCGTGGCCGCCGCCGGTGATGATCGCAACCTTACCTGCCAACTGCTGCATCGAATGGCTCCTTTTCTTTCGCCGCGCGCTATGACGCTGCCCTGGATTCCGAACGCCGCGAAAAACTTTGCACGGCGATTTACGATTAGCGCTCGCCTTGTTCCAAGCCGCTCTTTATTATCATAGGTGCGACCGATGGCGGCGATTAAACCGATAGGGGCCGAAGAGCGCAAGAATCCGCAGGGCTCGAATTCGCTCGCCGGCGACGCGCTCAAGCTCGGAATTATCCTCGCGATGGTCGCAATCGCGGGGTATCTGCTGTGGGCGCATCGCGAATGGTTCGACGACCCTCAGCTAATCAAGGCAGAAGTCCTGCAGCTCGGCATCTGGGGGCCGATCGGATTCATGCTGCTGTTCGCGATCGGACCGTCGCTGCTGGTTCCGGGCGCGGTGATGACGATCGCGGGCGGGCTCGCGTTCGGCACGTGGTGGGGCGCGCTCTATTCGATTATCGGCGCCGACGTCGGTGCGCTGGTGGCGTTTGCGCTTGGCCGCGCGCTGGGCAAAGGCTTCGTCGAGCGCCTGGTGCCGGCGCGCTTCGAGCACCTGCTGGACAAGGTCGCGCGCAACGGCTTTCACATAATTCTGTACCTGAGATTTTTTCCGATCATTCCGTACAACGCGCTGAACCTGCTGGCGGGCGCGTCGCCGATTACTTTCCGCGATTATTTCTGGGCAAGCATGATCGGGATGATTCCGGGAACGATCCTGTTCGCGTTTTTGGGCAACGCGATGTGGCATCCGACGTCGCCGCGCTTTTTCGTTGCGCTGGTGCTGATCGCGCTATGCTTTGCGGGCGGCGAGATTTATCGCCGCTCCCGGCCGAACCAAGTCCCGGAGCTTTGACGGTTTCGCGCGACAAGCGCGGCGCGGCCTCAACCTGCTGATAATTAAGCGAGGACTTCTCGTCGTCATTCCGGCCGAGGAGAGGAATCCCGAGGGCTCGGGCGTTTGCACAACCGCGAGCGTTTCAATCCGGGGATTCCTCGCGACGCAGACTCCGCTCGGAATGACAAAAAGGCCTGGACGCCCGGGGGACCGGGCGAGATCCTTCGCTTCGCTCGGGATGACAAGTTGGAGGGCAATTCTTTTGTTCCTCTCATGCGCAACCTATTTGTCATTCTGAACTTGCCAATGATGGCGCCGGAGCGAAGCCCGGGATGACCGGGACGCGATTCATTTCTCCGGATCCTGGAGTTGCCCTACCTGGAGTTGCCCTACCTGCTCGGCGTCTTTGCCCCCGCCTTCGAAGTTGACGTCGGCGCGGCCGAGTTCTGCGGCGGCTTCTCATCGATCGACGGCTCGTCGGGCACCGGCGCCGTCGCGACCGCGGTGCGCGACGCCATCTTCTCGCGCACCTTGTTCTCGATTTCCGCCGCCAGCGGAGGATTCGCCTTCAGCAGCTCGCGCGCGTTCTCGCGCCCCTGCCCGATCCGCTCGCCGCCGTAGGAGTACCAGGCGCCGAGCTTCTCGATAATATTGTTGTCGGAGGCGATATCGACCAGTTCGCCCTCCTTGGAAATTCCCGAGCCATAAAGGATATCGAACTCGGCCTCGCGAAACGGCGGCGCGACCTTGTTCTTCACCACCTTGACCTTGGTGCGTGAGCCGATGACGTCGTTGCCATTTTTGATCGTGCCGATTCGCCGGATATCGATCCGCACCGAGGAGTAAAACTTGAGCGCGTTGCCGCCGGTGGTGGTCTCCGGATTCCCGAACATCACGCCGATCTTCATCCGGATCTGATTTATGAAGATCACCACGGTGCGCGAGCGCGCGATTATCGAGGTCAGCTTGCGCAGCGCCTGCGACATCAGGCGCGCCTGCAGTCCCATCTGCGGCTCGCCCATCTCGCCTTCGATCTCGGCGCGCGGCACCAGCGCCGCCACCGAATCGATTACCAGCACGTCGATCGCGCCCGAGCCGACCAGGGTTTCCGCGATTTCCAGCGCCTGCTCGCCGTTGTCGGGCTGCGCGATCAGCAGGTCCTCGACCTTGACCCCGAGCTTGCGCGCGTAAGTGGCGTCGAGCGCGTGCTCGGCGTCGATAAACGCGCCCACCCCGCCGTGCGACTGCGCCTCCGCGATACATTCGAGCGCCAGCGTGGTCTTACCCGACGATTCCGGGCCGAAGATTTCGACCACGCGACCGCGCGGCAGTCCGCCCACGCCGAGCGCCAGGTCGAGCCCGAGCGAGCCGGTCGATACCACCGAGAGGTCGGCCTGGATCGCCTCCTCGCCGAGCTTCATGATCGAGCCCTTGCCGAATTGTTTTTCGATCTGGCTCAGCGCCAGATCGAGCGCTTTGCTCTTGATATCTGTTGCCATGATTTTTTCTGATTGCCCCCCGGGTAGTGCCGCCAACCGCCTCCGCTCGAATCGCGCGCCCGCGCCGCGCCCGTTTGATAATTATACGCAGCTCCGCTCGATCAACTTCTACGGCATTCGATAGCGCGGGGGCAATCGCCGCGAATTATTACGATGCACAGGCGTGTGGGTTGTGACCGGGAAGCTTATCCCCTCGCGCGCGATATCAGCGGGAGAGGGCTAGGGTGAGGGCAGCTGCTAATTCAGCCATAACAGCAAAGGCCAGCCTTTCCTGTCATTCCGAGCGAATCTGCGAGCGAGGAATCCCGGATGGGGAACAGCAGACTCGGGATTTCTCCTCCGCAGCCTGCGCTCGAAATGACAAAGATAATGCAACAGCACGCTAGCCGAAGCGGAACTCGGCCAGCGGAAGATACTGCGATCCGCCCGGCGAGAGGATACTGCGATAGAGGGTCATCGATTCGATTTGCGAGCCACCGAAATCGTGCGCGCTCCATTCCTTGAGCGCGCGCTGAGTTTCGCGCCATCGACGGAATCCGCGCACGCGCCCGACCGTCAGATGGGCCGTGTAGGGACGGTGCTCGCGCTCGAAGCCGGCGGCAACCGCGCTCGCCTCGACCCGCGCCGCGAGCGTCATCAGCTCTGCGCTCTCTAGCCCCACCCACACCACGCGCGCGCCGTGCCAATCGGGGAAGGCGCCGATCCCGCGCGCCGCGATCGCAAACGATGCGGTCTCACGCGCGACAAGCGTAAGCGCAGCCTTGAGCGGCTCGATCCGTTCGACGCTTACCTGGTCGCCAAGAAAGCGCAGTGTCAGATGGAAGTTCGCTGGCTTGATCCACGCGACGTCCGCGCCGAGCTCTTTCACCTTGGCGACCATCGCGCCGATCGCTTCGATCGTCGCCGTACTCAGCCGTATCGCGACGAACGCGCGAATCCGCTCTGGCGCATGCTCCCGGTCATTCCCCACCCGGGTTACTCGCTCTGCCAGAGTCGCTCGGCGCTCCGCCTTTCCCGGCAACTGTGAACGACCACGTATACGGCGTACCCTGCGCGGTGATCGAGACCGTGTACTGCTCGCCCGGGGTCAGCGGCTCGCGCGGAATCAATATGATCGCGCCGAATTCCCGCAAAACAGCGCGCCCCTGCTCCTCGGTGGCGGCATCCGGATTCGTGTAGCTCGACGCGTCGAAGGCGCAATGCTCGACCGGCTCACCGCCGCGGGTAATCGAATGCTCGCCGAGCTGGGTGTCGGTAAACGGCCTGAGCTCCAGCGTGATTGGCAGGCCCACCGGCGCGGCGTAGTCGGGGCAGGCGCTTAACGGATCGGGCCATTCATGGTCGAGAAACTCGAGCGCAACGCTCGAGCCGTCGGGCGGAAATTCGATCGGATGCGCCAGCGCGCCCGGCCGCACGCCCATATGCAAATCCAGCGCCGCGGTCCAGCAGCCGTCTTTCCGATAGCTGCCGAAGCCCGCGTCCGCCAGGCTCGGGTTCAGCATCGACAGGCGATGGAACGGGCCAGCCATCCATCCGTCGATCGTGCGCTTCATGTCGAGCGGGCTGCATCCTTCGAACACGTCGCTATGCTGCGCGGCGGCCAGCCCCTCGGGTGTATAGAACGGCATGTCGGGGTCTTCGCGATGCATCCCGGGACCGAGATTTTCACCGTGCTTCAACTCGTTCAAATAGTTCTCGAGCAGGTAGCGCGAATGTTTGAAGTCTCCGTCGCTCAGTGTCTTGTTTTCCGTGACCGGATTTTCTCCGGCCAGCAGCCGATAATAATTCAGCCGCACCAGCCATTGCGGTCCGCCGAGCTCGGACGCTCTCACTTCGGGCGGTTCCTCTGGCGCCGAAGGAGAAGATTCCGCCGCAGGCGCGTTGGTCGGCGGGCTTTCGGCTTCGGGCACGGCGGACTCAGCCATCTGGCGAGCGCGCTCTGGCGCCTCTTCCGAAGTCGATGTAGTCGCTTGCGGCGCGGCGCCGCCCGCGAACATCGCGCGCATCCGATTTACGATTTCGCCGTTGACGAAATACTCGGCCAGGCTGAATCCCGCGATAAACAGCACGATAATCGCGATCGGCAGCTTAAGCGATCTTCGCGGCCGCGCCCCAACCGGCGTTTGCGCCCGCGCCGCAGACGCTCCGGCTCGCATCGGAGCTTGCGCGACGCCGGAGGTGAAAAACTGATAGCGCACTCCGCCGAAGCGGATCTGATCGTGATCGTTGATCACTACCGGCGTTATGATCCGGCGATCGTTGATAAAGGTGCCGTTGGTCGAATTGAGATCTACCAGGTCGAAGTGACTCGCGCGGCATCGGATCACTGCATGGCGGCGCGAGACCGTCTGATGGTCGATTACGATAGCGTTGGTCGGGTCGCTGCCGATCGTGTTGTCGGCCTCGCGCAGCGCGTACTCGCGTATTTTTGTTTGTGACGAATCGGCGGATAACAGACGCGCTGGCGGCATCAGAAACTCATCGCGGAGTGAGCAAAGCCCCTCTCATGCGTAGCTCTCTTTACTTCCCTCTTCCTGACCTTTTAACTCCCTCTCCTTGTCCAAGGAGAGGGTTGGGGAGAGGTCTCCTTCTATTTTCACAACCGTCAGCCATAGCCCTCTCCGCCTCTCCCTGGAGAGGCAACAGAATCGGCGCGCTGCCCGCAATTGACATCCCACTCAACACGACGATCACTCTCGCTTCAGCGCGTGTTCGACCAGCACCAGGCGATCGTTGCCGAAGAACATCGAGCCGTCGACGAACATGGTCGGCGAGCCGAAGCCGCCCCGCTCAATCAATTCGTCGGTATTGGCGCGGAGCCTGTCCTTGTATTCGGGCTGCGCGATCTTGGCGAAAAATTCGGCCTCGTCGAGCCCTACCGCGCGCACGATCTCGCGCAATTCTGCGTCCTGGCTGATATCGCGATCCTCGCCCCAGTAACTCTCGAACACGCGACGCGAGTATGGCGAAATCTTGCCGTGCTCTTGCGCCACGAACGCACCGCGCATCGCCTTGACCGAGTTCACCGGAAACACCGACGGCCGCCCGATCTTGAGCCCATAGAGCGCCGCCCAATCCTGCAGGTCCTTGTCGGCGTATCGCGACTTGGCCTTGACCGGATTGGCGCGGCTCTCGTACACCGACGGATTCACGGTGTTGAACACCCCGCCGACCAGGATCGGTTTCCATATCAGGTCGGCGCTGCCCCGGCGCGCCACCTCCTCGATCCGGCTGAACGCCAGATAGGTCCATGGGCTGGAGCAATCGTAAAAAAATTCGAGTTTTTTATTCATCGGATTTCTCCGTGGCGTTGCATTTCTTTTGTTATCCTGCGCGAAGCGACGGCATCGCCGGAGCGCAGTCGAAGGATCACCGCGAAGCGATTATCTGGTACCGCTTGAAGAAATCGCTTCGCGGAGATTCCTCGCTCCGCAGACTTTGCTCGGAATGACATCACACGGATCATTATTGTCAAGTAACCCTCACGGCGTGGGCGTCGGCGAAGCCGACGGTGACGGCGACGCGCCTGCCGTCGCGGGCGACGGGTCTATGCTCTCGGGCAGGTCGATTCCCGCGACCTGCACCAGGTCCGCGATGATATAACCGATAAAAGCCTCCGCCCGCACCCGCAGCGGCAGATGCCGCTCGTCGTCGGTGACCCACACCGTGACCTCGCGTGCTTTGTCGCGCGCCGCTTTATTGCTCACGTACATCATGGTCGGCTTGATCCTCACGGTGTTGAACACCCCAAGCGCGGTGCGGAGTCGCTCGCGCTGCTCGACCTTGAGTGCGATAACGTATCGATTCTCACCGACGAAAACGTCAAACACCAGCGTGTCGCCTGGGGTGAGCGGCTGCGACAACGCCATCAACGGCCCCGTGATCGGGCCCAGCGGATTCGGCGACTTGAACTTGACATGCTCAGTTTTGCGCGGCGTATGCCTCACCATATCGACCACGCCTGCCTGATGGTCGAACTTGATGACGTACTCGTCGCCGCGTTTGTTTTGCGATTGCTTTATATAAACGTCGCGCGGCAGCAGCGAGCTGCGATTGAAGTTTTCGC
The DNA here is from genome assembly GCA_035506935.1 of Binataceae bacterium (SeqCode). GTDB lineage: Bacteria > Desulfobacterota > Binatia > Binatales > Binataceae > DATJOQ01. The sequence goes on from DATJOQ010000461.1 coordinate 8,138, forward strand.
GCACGTAATCGCGCATCCGATAGACCACGTCGACCAGCTTGTTGGTCGAGATATTGATCTCACCGGTCAGCAACCCGGGATTGTCATCGTCTGGGCGCATCAGGATAGTGGCGCCAGCCGCAGGGAAGCCCGACCACGAGACCTGGTAGGTAAGCCTCTGGCCGGGATGGAACGGGATTCGCCCCGGTGTGTAAGTAGGTGTCTCGACCACCTCGCGAGGCGTTTCAGAAGCGACAGCGCGGCCAGCCAGGCTGGCAAAAAGTATAATAATCGCAAGGATTATGGGTACCACGGCCAACCGCCTGCCGCATCGGACTCGCTCGTCTTGAAATCGCATGGCCAATCACCCATATTTTGGACAGTTCCGGAGGTGAGTTAAATGAGCAGGCTGGTTTTTGCGTCGATAGCTGCAGCGGCGGTTGGCTTGATGACGATCCCGGGAGTCGCCCGGGCTCAATTCAGCCCGGTGGGGAAGAGCCCGATGCTCCAGAGCAACGACCACCTGGATGACAATGGCCGGCGCGCCGGTAAGGAAACCGACGACAATATCGTGCGCGACGCGACCAAGGCGATGGACGACGCCTCGCCCAAGGTCCGAATCGACGCACTCAACAAGCTGCGCTTCGTCCATAGCCCCAAGGCGGTCGACTTGCTCCTAAAAGGCCTCGCCGACCCTGACGTTCGCGTCAAGGTAAAAGCTATCGATATCCTGGGCGCGCGCCAGACCACCGAAGCGGTTCCCAGCATGTGCCAGTACCTGTTCCTGCGCTCGACCGAGCCGGTGGTCAAGCTGCATATCGCGGCGGCTCTCGGCCGTATCGGCGACACGCGCGGGGCGTTGCCCGTGATGCAGTACCTGTCGGAATCCACCGACGAGCGCGAGCGCGGCACCGCGGTCTATGCCTTGGGTGAAATCGGCGACAACCAGGCCGACGACCTTTTGACCAAAACCGCCAGCGACGACCCCAGCCCGACCGTGCGCCATCTGGCCCAGGAGGCGCTGGAAAAGATCCAGGGTGAGCTGCCGATGCAGCGCACGGTGCAATCCGCCAAAGTGGACAAGACCCTGGTGCCAACCGACGAGCGCTTGTCTAAGCTTCGCGAAATGGACGCGGAATTGCACAAGCAGCAGTAATAACTGCTATGCTTTAGCACCACAGACGGCCAAGTATCCGTCGCGAGGAATGATTTTTCCGTTTCCGCCCTTTCGAGCCGCAACTCCTATAGGCTTTGCTGAGACCCGAACTCGCCCGCGCGCGGTGCTGTGCGCACTCGCGGGCTTGATTCTATTCGGCGGATCGCTGGCGCTCGCGGCCGACGCTCCCACACCGGCCGCTTCGACCACGCCCTCGAGCGCTGCGGACTCATCGTATCCGAGACACCGTGCGTGGAACGATCCAGCGCCGCCGGCTGCAGCCGCACCAGCGGCGGCAGCTTCGCCCGCACCGGCATCCGCCGCCGTTCCACAGATCGCGGCTTCGCCCGCCGCGGCAGCCTCACCCGCCGCGGCCAGTGCAGCCTCTCACAACGGCAGTTCGCCGCAGCAATCTCAGAGCTCGACCGCGGTTAAGCCCGCGGCCTCGATTCCAAGCGCACTCGATGGGGCCCAAGATCACTTCAAAGACCATGCGTCGCTCGACGGCGCGCAAGCCTCGTCGCTGAAGCGTGAGGGACGTGAAACTCCCGGCGCGAAGTTGCTGGATTGGCTCGGTCCGATCCACCAGATGACCCCAGGCGAGCACGAGCTTAGCCTGACCGCCGACGATTCTTACCTCAACGCTATCAACTGGAGCCTGACCGTCTACAAATCGCGCCATCAGGTCGAGCTTTACTACAAGGGCCGGATGTTCAAGAGCTATCACGCGGTATTCGGCTACCACGCCGACGGGGCCAAGCGATGGGAGGGCGACCTGCGCACTCCGGAAGGCGTTTACGCGATCATCGGAAAGTATCCTAATCCGCGATGGAAGTACTTCCTGCGGCTGAACTATCCGAACTATATCGACCGGCGCAATTACGAATCGATGATTCATGACGACATCGTGCCGGTGGTGCACGGCCAGCGAACCGCGGTTGGCGGCGCGGTCGGCATCCATGGCACTGACCGTCCGCGTTTCAACCGCGACGATATCAACTGGACTCGCGGATGTATCTCGGTCGACAACGACGCGATCGTCGAGCTCTATCATTTCGTGCCGGTCGACACGCTGGTGATAATCAAGCCTTAGATCCCGCCGCCAGGACGTTGCCGATCACATCGAGCGTATCGAAAATCGCGGTGGCGGCGTCTGTAACAAAAAGACAACTTTCTGTAGGCCTGTGATCCCGATTCGGGCAGGTGCGCTCTCTCGGGCGTCTTTTTGTGTCCCAATTTGACGATACGAAAAAGCAAATCGCGATCCTAAACATTCCGGCGTTCAATTTAGGACACTGCCGCAGCACACAAGTGTTCCGATAACACAATTAGATCTTCACAGCCCCGCTGGCACGTCTTCTGCTGAAAGTCTGGGCAGTAGCAATCGGCGCGCTCGAATCGAACGCAGTGATCGGCATGGAGCGCGTCTCAAAACGAGCCTGGTCAGACGATATTTTTAGTTGGGGTAATGCGTGGGGCTGCATCAGCGCCGGCAATTTGAAGCATGACAAAAAAAACGATGCGGTGGCGGGGCGGATCTGAGGCTATCCTGCGTGGCGTGAGAGCCACTAATCGTGGCACTTGCGCGTTCTTCCGGGGCGCCCGCGCATCAACCGCCTTCGCGCGGCTCGCGCTGATGGTCACGTTGGTGCTGGCGCTGATCCCGATCGGCGTCGCGATCACTCCTCCCGCCTCCAAAGCGACCGCCAACACCGCAATCATTGTCGACAATCTGAGCGACAGCATCGTCGCCGGACATTGCACGCTGCGCGAAGCTATCAACAACGCCAACAATCCGAATGTGCCCGATACCAGCGGCGGCGATTGTGCGGTGCCGACCACCAGCATCACCACCATCGATTTCAGTGTGTCCGGCCCGCTCACGCTCGCCAGCACGCTGCCCGCGATCGCTAATGGCTCCGGCGGCTCGCTCACTATCGACGGCAGCGGCCAAACCGTGACGATCAGCGGCGCGAATCAATACCAGGTGATAGTGGTCAACGCGCACGCCACCCTGAATCTGAATCAACTGACGATCGCCAACGGAAGCTCGCCCTCCAACGGCGGCGGCATTGAGAACAACGGCACCGTAGGGCTCACCAACTGCACTTTCTCCAGCAACAGCTCCACCGGCGGCGACGGCGGTGCGGTCGATAATAACGGCAGCCTGACCGTCACCGATTGCACTTTCTCGAACAACAGCGCCCCTACTGGCGGCGGCGACGGCGGCGCGATCGAAAACGAATCCACCGGCACGATGATGGTGACGGGCACCACCTTTTCGAGCAACACCGCGACCGACGGCTTCGGCGGCGGCATCTTCAATGACGGCGTTTCGCTCTCGGTTACCAACAGCACTTTTTCAGACAACAGTGCTTTTTTTGCCGGCGGATTGTTCAACAATGATAATGTTGTGCTGACGATCTCCGACAGCACCTTCTCGTCGAACACGGCCAGCAGTGACGGTGGTGGCCTGTTCAATTTCGGCGGCACCGTAACCATCACCAACAGCACGATGGCCGGCAACTCCGCCTCTCAGGGCGGCGCCATCTACACCAGCGGCGGTTCGCTGACCGTTGCCGACGCCACCTTGTCAGCCAACACCTCGACCGATACCAGTCCGTCCGGCGCTCACATCTATAATGATCCCAGCGGCAGCGGTTCCGTCACGATCCAAAACTCAATCCTCGGCACTAGCACCGGCGGCAATTGCTACGGCACGATCAGCAACGGCAATTACAACATCTCCAGCGACGCTACCTGCAGCTTCGGCACCAGCACCGGCGCCAACAGCGACACCATCGGCGACAGCGTCAATCCGCTGCTCAGCACGAGCGGCCTGCAGAATAACGGCGGGCCGACCCAAACCATCGCATTGCAGGTGAACAGCCCCGCGATCGACGCGATCCCGGTATCGCTTTGTCCCGCAACCGACCAGCGCGGCGTGCCGCGGCCCGATCCCGGCAACCCCAGCGCCTGCGACATCGGCGCCTACGAGTCGGGCCAGATAATCGTCAACACGCTGACCGACGACAGCACCTCGGGCGACGGACTCTGCAGCCTGCGTAAGGCGATCAACAACGCCAACAGCCCCCATACCGATACCACAGGCGGCGATTGCGGGGTCGGCTCCGGCCTCGACGCGATTGTGTTCAACGTCAGCGGCACGATCACGCTTGGCGGTGCGCTTCCCGCGGTTCAGAACAATCTCAGCATCGACGGCGGCGAGCAGACCATCACGGTCGACGGCGCGAGCCTCTACCAGGTGATGCAGGTAAATCCGGCCGCGACCCTCAACCTGACCAATCTGACCATCGCGCACGGCTACAGTGTGAGCGGTGGAGGCGGCGTCCTCAACAACGGAACGCTCAACGTCGCCGATTGCGCTTTTACCGCCAACACCGCGCCTTCCGGCGGCGATGGCGGCGCGATTCTCAACGACGCCACGCTCTCGGTCACCAACAGCACCTTTGCCGGCAACAGCGCGCCCTCCGGCGACGGCGGCGCGATTTATTCGAACAATACCTTGACCGTGCTCTTCAGCACCTTCGACGGCAACAGCGCATCGGCCGGCGGCGCCATCGCGCGCGCGACAGCGATGGTTGATCCCGCCACCGTCACCAATTCGATTCTGGCTAATAGCACCGGCGGCAATTGCACCGGCTCGATCATCAATGGCGGCTACAATATCTCCGACGACGATAGCTGCGCTTTCGGGAGCAGCACCGGCGCCAACGGCGATACCATCGGCGACAACGTCAATCCGATGCTCGATTCGGGCGGGCTTGCCGACCATGGTGGTTCGACCGAAACCATCGCGCTCGAGATCGGAAGCCCCGCGATCGCGGCGGTTCCGCTCGTTGACTGTACCGTCACCACCGATCAGCGCGGCGAGCCGCGTCCCGATCCGCAAGGGCCGGGCACCGGATGCGACATCGGCGCGTTCGAATTGCAAGGCATCGTCAGTCCGACGCAAACTCCGACCGCAACTCCGTTCATCACTCCTACTCCCACGGCCGCTCCCACGCCGACGCCGACCGTAACCGCGACCACCACTGCGACCGTCACTGCCACGACAACGCCGACGCGGACTCCGACCACCACACCAACCACGACACGGACGCCCACGATCACCGCGACTATCACGACGACGCCAACTCTGACCGCGACTCAGAGCCCGACTCGCACCGCGACCGCCACTCCGACTACAACCGTCAGCGCGACCACGACGTCCACTACGACCACGACGCCAACCATCACGGCGACCACCACCCGCACGCCCACGATC
>DATJOQ010000462.1:0-6093 GCA_035506935.1 Binataceae bacterium (SeqCode)
GAAGTCCCGATACCGATGTTAAGCGGGCTAAGACGGGACCAGGCGCAGTCGCTGGCGACGGCGGCGTATTTCCGGTGCGGGCGCTTGCGGCCCGCCTTCGCGCGCAGCGGCATCCAACGCCGCGAGCGTCCTCGCCCGCCACGCCAACAGGCTTCTACGCACGTGATCGGGATGGACTCCGAGAACTTCACACACGTTCTCGAACGAAAAGGGCCCAACCCCGTTCGACTTGAACAGCCACCATTGCGCTTCGAGGAAATCGCGCCGTCGCTCTCTATTGCGGGCTTCGAAATTCGCCTGGAAGCATTTCACTCCGTGCTCGAGAATCGCGAACATCAGGCGCCGCAGCGATTCCATCTGGCGATCGCGGTAGCGAGCGTTATGGAACTGTACCGGCAATATCGTTTCAAGCGGGCCATCCGTTGAAAAGCCCTGATTACGGCGAGCCCTCGGATTTTCCATATAGTTCCTCGTCCGAGCCGCTTGTCAAAATCACCCCGTCGTCGCGGCCGCAGTGGCGATCAAGACAAGCAAATCAATGTTACGCCGGCATGTCGGATGAATGAGGTTGCGTTGAAAGCATCAAGCTCCCAGCTTGCCTGTCGCAGCGTGTACGTTTTTCGTACGAAATGATTGATACGTCGGGAATCGCGGCACTCGCACGCAACCCTGTGGGAGTTCAGCGAGCGTGGAAAAGGACCGAGCTAGGGGCCGAGAAGCGATCGGCTCGATTCGGCGCTGATTTAACCTTGCCGTAACAATTTCGTCGCATCGAGTATCGTGTTTTGATGAGACTCCATCCGGATGTTGCTCACACGGCGCGAGTTGCTGCAAAGAGGCTGCTTGCTGGCGGCCGCGGCAACCATCGGTGCGGGCTCGAAAAGCTCGGCACAATCGACGGCCAAGCCGCTCGCAACACTTAACCCGAATTTGCTGACCCGCTTCGTCGATCCTCTTCCGATTCCCGCGCTCGCGAAGAGTGTTGGCTCCCTGCCGGATCCCTCAAATCAAGCTCACAGCCTTCCTCACTACCGAGTCGAGATCGGCGAATTTGAAAGCAAGCTCCATCGCGACTTGAAACCGACTCGTCAATGGGGATACGGCGGGAGCGTTCCGGGACCGAGCTTCGAGACCCGCAGCGGTGAAGGCCTGTTCGTGGAATGGATCAATCGTCTACCGCGCAGCCATTTTTTACCGGTCGATCATAATTTGCACGGTGCGGACGGCGGCGCTCCCGATGTTCGTGCAGTGGTTCATCTGCATGGTGCGAAAGCACCGGCGGAAAGCGACGGTTATCCGGAAGACTGGTCGGTGAGTGGCACGTCCGCGCTCTACCACTATCCGAATCAGCAAGAGGCGGCGATGCTCTGGTACCACGATCACGCGATGGGCATCACCAGGCTCAATATTTTCGCCGGCATGCTCGGCACGTTCTTTATTCGTGCGGTACGCAGGTAGCTTTCTTTCTTGCAGATTCGTACTGGCCGCGGGCTCCTTGATCGTTTTGATTGGGTTGTTGGTTCCCCTCCGGCTTCGCGCTGACGACGAGTTCAAGGCGCTGCCGGGATTATGGAAAACGACACTACGCGCATCGAGCTCCGCGCCGAACGCGCAGCCCGTAGTGAAGTGGCATTGTGTTTATGAGAACGCCGATCCCTGGACCAGCTTTGCCGACTTCTCGAGCGAGCTTGGCAAATCCTGCAAGCGAACCTACTCCACTCGTACCAGCACCCAACTCAAGTGGCGATACGATTGCGCCGAGTCCTCGGAAGAGGGTTCGGTGGTTTTCAGCGCCAACGATCATTACACGGGCAAAGTAGAGCTGACCCGGAGCTCCGGTGGCCACACGGTCGACAAGACGATCATGGTAGAAGGCAAGCGCTACGCAGCTTGCACCAGTCCGCAGGATTAATGGAGTTCCCGAGGCAGCCAAGCGAGCAGGTAAGAACGATCGCAAAGCCCCAACGCGCAAAGAGCGGGCCGGTTAGTCACCGGCCGCTCTTTTTTTAGCTCTAATCGCTTCGGTTCTAATGGCCTAGACGAGACATCCCGTCCAGCGCAGCGATTTTGTAGCACTGTCCGAGCGTCGGATAATTGAACACCGCACTCAGGAAGTAATCCAGTTTTCCGCCGAGAGAGAGCACCGCTCCCGCGGTGTGGATCAACTCGCAAGCGCCCTCGCCGATGATATGCACGCCGAGCATCTCGCGGGTATCGGCGTGAAACAGCAGCTTGAGCATCCCGATCTCGTCGCCGATTATCTGGCCCCTGGCGATCTCGCGATAGCGCGCTTTGCCAACTTCGTACGGAACGCCCGCGGCGGTCAGCTCTTCTTCGTTACGCCCCACGTAGGAGACTTCCGGGACAGTATAGATTCCGTATGGGAAAAACTCGATTCCCTCGTCGAGTCCGTTCTGGAACGCGTGGGCCACCGCGACGCGCCCTTGCTCCATTGAAGTTGCGGCCAAGGCGGGGAAACCGACCACGTCACCGGCGGCATAAATGTGAGGCACGTTGGTCTGATAAAACTTGGTTACCTTGATCCGCCCTTTTTCTTCCGCTTCGACACCCGTAGCCTGCAGATTCAGCCGTCCAACCGCGCCGCAACGCCCGATGCTGTAAAGAGCCTTGTCCTCGATAATATGCTTGCCGCTGGCCAATCCCAATTCGACCGGACGCTGGCGCCCGTCGTCGTGATATACGATCGTGCTGACCTCTTCTCCCAGGCGCAGAGTGACGCGATTTTCACGCAGATGGTAGGTCAGGGCCTCCACTATCTCGCCGTCGACGAACGGAAGCAGTCGCGTGCGCTTGTCGATCAGCGTTACCTTGACTCCCAGCGCCGCGAACATGCTCGCATATTCGCATCCGATTACGCCTGCCCCCACCACCGCCAAGGTTTTTGGCAGCTCGTCCAGGGTCAGGATATCGTCGCTCGAGAAGATGTAGCGGCCGTCAAATGGAATATGCGAATCGCGAATTGCTTCGCTGCCGGTTGCGATCAGAATGTTCTCGCCCGTGATCTCGCCTTGCCGATGCCCGTCGCTGAAGTGCAGTTGCACGGTATGAGGATCGGAGAACGAAGCCTCCGCCGTCAGCAGCTCGACTCCGTTGCGCAGCAGTTGATGGCGCATGATATCGATTTCGTGCCGCACCACGGGACCGACGCGGAACATCAGGTCCTTCATGGTGATCTTCTGCTTGACGCTGTACGAGATGCCGTAGATCAAGTGTTCGCGATACCCGGATAGATACATCAGGGCTTCGCGCATGGTTTTGCTCGGGATGGTGCCGGTGTTGACGCACACACCGCCGACCATTTCGCCGCGCTCTACCAGCGCTACGCGCTTGCGTAATCTGGCCGCCTGCACCGCGCCGCGATGGCCGGCCGGGCCGCTTCCTATTACGATCAAATCGTAATCGAACACCGCATTTCCCTTTGCGTCGTTTCGTGTTGCCGTGGTCGGAAGCGCCCGATCGCCGTTATCGATATCGAGCGGACCGATCGACGCGCACCGTCGACATTGCCGGCTGGCAATCGCGCCGACTGGATCTGAATGTAAGCCTGCTGGCAGCGCCGCTCAACACTCGGAGGTGAAGAGCCCGAGCATGTCGTCGGCCGAAATAATGCCCGCCAGTTGATCTTTGTCGACCACTGGAAGTGCCGCGAGCTTTTTCTCGCGCAGGATGCGTGCGGCGTCGTGCGTGCTGGTCTCGGGAGTGACTGTTACCGCTTGAATCATCGCGTCCTTGGCCACGGTCCGTTCCAGCGCGCCGCTAAATTTATGCAGTTCATGATTCGTGATCATGCCGACCAGGCGTCCCGCGTCCAGCACCGGCATCGTGCGAAAGCCGGCCGCCACCATCCGTTCGCTGACCGAAGAGAGCTTCTCGTCGGGCGCCGCGGTTTCCGGGCTCACCGACATCCAGCGTCCCACCATGCTCTCATCGGGCTGATAATGGCGCAGCGCGAGCACCGGGCAAGTCGTTCCCCGCAGCACCGCTTCGACCGTGCTGCCCAGGAACACGTGCGCGAAGCCCTTGCGGCCCTGCGTCGCCATCACCACGACGTCTGCTGCCACCGCACGTTCAGTCTTGAGAATGACCGCCGACGGATCGCCCATGTCGGTCAGCACTTCGTACTTCACGCCGCGCATCCGCTTCTCGGCCAAGGCCTGAAGCTTCGCGTGATCGATCTTCGTCTGCTCCTTGTACAACTCGACGTAAGCAGGCCCGCCGACTGGAGGATCGCTCATCGGTACGACGTAGAGCAGGAACACGATACCGTCATTCTGCCGCGCAAACTCTGCCGCCAAGTCCATCGCTACCATCGAGTTATCGTCGAAAGCCACTGGACTCAGAACCCGCCGGAATGGGAAAGCCATTGATTCGATCTCCTGCTGGCAGAATCAAAACCAGCCGCGAAAGACCCAGAACAAAAACGCGGACAATACGATCGACGCCGGCAAGGTTAATACCCACGCCAGCGCGATATTACGTATGGTCGAGAACTGCAGGCCCGATTTGTTTGCCGCCATCGTGCCCGCCACCCCGGACGAAAGCACGTGCGTGGTACTGACCGGCAGACCCATGTAGTCCGCCGCGCCGATCGTCGCGGCTGCGACGATCTCGGCCGCCGCGCCCTGCCCATAGGTCAGATGATCCTTGCCGATCTTCTCGCCCACCGTGATCACGATCCGTTTCCAGCCCACCATCGTGCCCAGTCCGAGCGCGAGCGCGACCGCCACCTTCACCCACGACGGGATGAACTTGGTGGCTTTGTCGATATGGCTTTTGTAGTTGTCGAGCGTTGCCCAGTCCGCCGCCGCAAGCTGAGGCTGTCCGATCTTCTTCATCACCCGGAAAGCCTCGCTCACCAGGTACATGTCGTTCCTGAGATTGCTGACCTGCGCGGGTGGAACGCTCGCAAGCTGCTTGTAGATCGCGACGTTATTGCGGGTCTCGTTAATTAGCTGGCGCAGAGCCAACGTCGTGCTAGGAGTGAATTGATGATTGCGGATGAAGTCCGCGACGTCGTCCTGCGGATTCGAGACCACCGCGGACTTGTCGACGTACTTGTCAATTGTGTTGGATGCCTCGTCCGAGACCGCGATAAAGTCGGCGGTTTGGTTCGCCGGTATCGCGTGGTTCAAGGCGTAGGCAGTGGGGACGATACCGATCAGGATCAGCATGATCAGCCCCATGCCCTTTTGACCGTCGTTCGATCCGTGCGCGAAACTCACCCCGGTGCAGGTAAGGATCAACAGGCTTCGGATCCACAATGGTGGAGGTTCCGTTCCATGCGGCGGTTCGTACAACCGCTTGTCTGTTATCGTATATTTGGCGATCAGCAACAGCAGACCGGCCAGCATGAAACCGAATATCGGGGATATCAGCAACGTCTTGCCAACGCTGGCCGCCTGTCCCCAGTCAACCCCGCTGGTGCCGGTTTTGACCGCCATCAGTTGATTCGCGATACCTACTCCGATGATCGACCCGATCAGCGTGTGCGAGCTCGACGCCGGCAGGCCGAAGTACCAGGTGCCCATATTCCAGATCATCGCCGCGACCAGCAACGCGAATACCATGGCGAAGCCGGCGCCGCTTCCGACCTGCAGGATCAATTCAACCGGCAACAGCGATACGATCGCGAACGCCACCGCGCCGCTCGATACCAACACGCCGAGAAAATTGAACATCCCGGACCAGGCGACCGCGATATGCGGCTCCAACGAATGCGTGTAGATGACGGTAGCCACCGCGTTCGCCGTGTCGTGGAAGCCGTTTACGAATTCAAAGCCGAGCGCGACCAGGAGCGCCAGACCCAGCATGAGAAACGGAAAAATCGAAGTGCTATGAATCCCCTCCAGATCGGAGATCAGGTTGCTCAGCGCATAGACCAACCCGACTATCAGAATTACGCCAAAGATAGCCGTGCCGATCTTGCCCGGACTTCGCGCAAGCTTCGACCCTACCGCAATACTCGTGGATGCCGCCGCCATATCTAATCCTTCTATCTACTGAGCCTGTCCGGGCCCGTTGACCCGTCAAAGGTGAGGCTCATCGTCGAGCGCGTAAAATCCATTTTCCAAC
>DATJOQ010000463.1:0-6529 GCA_035506935.1 Binataceae bacterium (SeqCode)
CGGTGTGCTCGAGATCGTGATGAAACATCGGCCACGACGACGATACCTGCGCCAATTGGGCTTGCGATGAAGTCGCGATCGCGACAGCTAGGATCGCAAAGCTGGCAAATCCGAGGATCGCAGTCGCGCCGAGTCTGGCTCGCCCCGCGGCGCGTCGGTTAGCGCGTCTGCTAACGTCACTACGGCTTTGCAGATCCATCTTGCCCCCCTTGGACAGTAGATCTCGCGGCTTGGAAGTCCCGTCGCGCGCCAACATCAAACGACTCGACCCTACCTTTCTCCCCCCTTCGTCAGCGCGCCGAGACACCACATTGGCGCTTTTCCACTTTGACGATCGCTTAAATAGTTTTGTTCATCCCAATCGCGTTAGTCTGTTACTAGGAGGTTGGTATGCATGCTTTGCGATTTAGCAGCAAGCATATATCGCAAGAAGACTTATTTTTCTACTAGCTGTTAGCTAGTTGGATCTAATTTTTTCTTATTCGCTTCAATCTGAGTGATTTGTAGTTTGCATAATTGAATCCAATTAAGTACTGACTTGCACAACTAAGCGCAATGCAGCTTCGGGGTCGGTTATTTTTTGACATAAAGAATTAATACAACTTCGTCGCTTGCTGATTGAGAACTTCGCGCACGCTCCCTGCACGATGAAGCTTCGTCGCCAAGCGATCGCCGCTGAGATTGCCGAGCTTGAGCGTCGATCATACAAATCTCTTCGATGAACTATTCACACATTTGGATCACATCGATGTTCAGATTCACCGCACTCCGGGCGCGAGCGCGGAGCGTTGAAGCATGAGTTCGCCGCTTGCGGGAATCCGCATAATTGATCTCGGGCAGGTCTACGCAGCGCCCTACTGCACGATGCAGCTCGCCTGTCTCGGCGCCGACGTTATCAAGGTCGAACCACCGGAGACCGGCGAGCCACTGCGCAAGCTCCCGGGGGCGGTCACCGCCACTAATTACAACTTCCTGATGCTGAACGCGGGCAAACGTTCGATCACGCTCAATCTCAAGCATCCTCGTGGCCGCGAAATTCTGATGAGCTTGCTGCAAGACGCCGACGTGCTGGTGGAAAACTACTCCGGCGGCGTGATGGAAAAGCTGGAGCTGGATTATGCGCGGCTCAAATCGCGATTCCCGCGTCTTATCTATGCTTCGGCCAAAGGCTACGGCAGCGACAGCCGATGGGCGCAAATGGGCGCGATGGATTTCACCGTGCAGGCGGCGGCCGGTATGACCGACGTTACCGGATACCCCGACCGGCCCGGCGTCCGCACTCCCGCCACTTTCATCGATATGGGAACCGGCAGCCATTTGGCTACCGGCATTCTCGCCGCACTCATCGATCGCGGGCGCACCGGATGCGGTCAGAAGGTCGAGGTCGCGATGCTCGACATCACCGTACCGGCGATGACCAGTCTGCTCGCGCCCGTTCTTGAAGGACGCAAAGTCAAGCGGCTCGGCAATCGCCATTGGGGCGTATGTCCAGGCAACGTGTATGCGGCCGCGAACGGCGACGTCTCGATCTTTTGTCTCACGGAAGCGCATTGGCGGTCGATGGCCCGCATAATCGGGCGAGAAGATTTGCTGTCCGACCCGCGCTACCGCGACCGTTCGACCCGGCTCAAAATCGCGGACGAAGTGGATGCGATCATTACTGACTGGTCGCGAACCAGGAGCCGCGAAGAAGTAATCTCGCTACTGGCTATTGATGGTATACCGTGTGCGCCGGTGCGCAGTGTCGAGGAAGTAGCCTCCGATCCCGAGACCGCTTCGCGCGGACTGCTGCGCGATAGCGAGTTTCCTGATAAGGGAGCGATAAAAGTTCTCGGCTCTCCGCTGAAACTATCCGCGAGTGAGGATATGATGCATTCGCGACCGCCGCTTCTGGGTCAGCATACTATAGAGGTCCTCGGTGAAGTTGGTATCAGCGGGGATGAAATCGAAAAGTTACGCAGTGAGGGCGTCATCTGATTAAAAGCTGTTACACTTGATGCTCACAAGGAGCGATTAAAATGGCGCGTCCATTTGGTATTGCGATTCCGCAGGTTTTCTTGAATTCACCGATCGACCTGGAACTGCTGCGCAAATTTATTCCGCGCGCGGAAGCGCTCGGCTACGACAGTCTGTGGGTTCAGGAACAGATTATCGGCACCCCCTCGATTCTCGAGCCGGTAACGCTTCTCACCTATGCCGCCGCGCTCACCTCGAAGATGCGCCTGGGCTCGTCCGTGCTGCTGACCGTCGTTCGAAATCCGGTGCAACTGGCCAAGGCGCTGGCCACGCTCGATCAATTGAGTCATGGCCGGCTCACGGTCGGTGTCGGAGTTGGTGGCAAGCATGTTCCCGAAGCGGTCTTCCGCGTATCCAGCGAAAAGCGCGGGCGTCAGTTCGTCGAAGGCATCAAGGTGATGAAAGCGCTTTGGACCCAACCCAAGGCGTCGATGAGCGGCGAGTTTTGGAATTTTGAAAACGTGTCGATGGAGCCCAAGCCGGCGCAGAAGCCGCATCCGCCGGTATGGTTCGGCGCGAAGGACGAGCTCGCGTTCAAGCGCGCGGTGCGCCACGGCGACGGCTGGATGGGCGCGGGATCCTCGAGTTCGTCTGACTTCGTCGAACACTTCGCGTTGTTGCGTAAAGCTTTGGACGACGCCAAGCGCGATCCGGCGACGTTCACGACTTCCAAGCGCGTCTACCTTGCGGTCGACGACAACCGCGAACGGGCCGAGCGCCGTCTGCGCGAGTGGTTCGGGGAACGCTACAAGAACGCCGACATGGGCTCGCGCGTCTCGATTTGGGGCGGCCGCGCCGAATGCATCGACAAAGTCGGCGCACTGCTTCGCGCCGGCGCCCAGCATCTGCTGCTGAATCCGGTGTTCGACGAAATCGAGCACGCGGAACTGCTGGCGCAGGACATAATCCCGCGGCTCTAGAAAATCCGATCTACACAGGAGATAGCGCGTGCGTTTCGGTACTTACTATTTTCTCCAGGCTCCTCCGGGAATCTCAGATGTCGAGGTGATCGAAAATGAGTTCGAGCAGATGTGCCTCAGCGAAGAACTTGGCTTCGATACCATCTGGCTAACTGAGCATCACTTCACAGAGTACGGGATCTCCGTGAGTCCCGTGGCGCTGTCTGCTGCGATCGCAGCCAGAACCAAAAAGATCGGGATCGCGTGGGCCGCTGGGATCCTGCCGTTCCATGATCCGATTCGTCTGGCCGAGGAAATCGCGTTCACCGACATCTTGAGCCGCGGCCGTTTGCGCATCGGTATCGGACGCGGCAATCGCCCGATCGAATTCGCTGGCTATCGCGTGCCACAAGAGGAGAATCGCGAGCGCTTCGGCGAAATCCTCGACGTGATGACTCAGGCGTGGACGCAGGAGAAGGTTCACTACAACGGCAGGTTCTTCAAGCTCGACGGAATTCCCGTCCGGCCCAAGCCCTATCAGAAACCGCATCCGCCGCTGATGGTGGTGGCGTTGAGCGCCGAAACCGAAAAGTTCGCCGCGCGTCGCGGATGGCCGATTTTGAACTCGGTGCTGTTCGGGCCGTTGAGCCAGATCGTGGCGCATCGCGATAACTACGTCTCCGCACTGCGCGAATTCGGACGCAGCGACGAACAGGTGAAAGCAGCGCTCAGCAATTGGGGCGTGTCGCGCCACATCTATGTGGCGCCGACCGACGCGGAGGCTCTTCGCGATGCCGCCGGGCCGGAATCGTGGTACCAAAAGGCGTTGATACGTTTTTTGGTGCCTGAAAATATCGACGCCGCACCGCCCGCGCTACAGCCGCAGTTCCGCGCAATCGCGGAGCGCTTCGCCAGCGTCAAGCTCGAAGACGTGTTGCGCGAAACCGCGCTATTCGGCTCACCCGAACGAGTGCTCGACGGCGTCCGTGAAATGCAGGCGTTAGGCGTCGGCGAGTTGCTCTGCTGGATGAACTTCGGCGGCATGCCGCCGGAGAAGGTCGCGAGATCGATGCGACTGTTTGCCGAAAAGGTGATGCCGCACGTGCGATAATTTCGCTGGCTTCGACCGACAAATTGCTATCCTGAGTGGAGCGGCTCGGTCACGATCGCAGCCGCTTCTAAGTCTGTACATTCTCATACGTTTTGGATTGACGAGTGTCCTGAAGCGGCGGTATCGATGCGTCGCTTTGTCGGAAGACCCGAGTAGCGAATCCGATGCTGCAAGAGCCGAGCGCGTTCGAAAAACACTCGGAATCGGATCACAATCCCAACAAGCTCGACCGCGACTCCGCACTCGCGAGGCATCTCTCTGCGAAAAGCTTACGCGGACTCGACTGGCTCAACTTTCTACTGGCCGACGTGCAAACCGGCGTCGGCCCGTTTCTGGCGATCTATCTAGCCGCATACGGCTGGAACGAGGAGCGCGTAGGACTCGCACTGACGATAGGCGGAATCGCCGGTATAGCTGCACAAACTCCCGCTGGTGCTTTGGTCGACAAGCTCAAATCCAAGCGCGCGCTGATAGCGATCGGAGTCATAGCTCTCGCAATCGGCGCGCTCGTGATCGCTTCGATGCCGTCCTTCTGGCCGGTGGTGACCGCGCAGATGTTCATCGGCGTGACCTCCAGCGTATTCATGCCGGCAATCGCCGCGATTTCACTCGGGATCGTGGGCCGCGAACTCTTCAATCGGCGCCAGGGACGAAATCAGACCTTCAACTCGGGGGGTAACGTCGTCGCCGCGCTGATGATGGGCTTGATCGGATATTGGGTTTCCAACCGCGCGGTCTTCTTCTTCGTCGTGCTGCTCGCGATGCCGACGATCCTTTCTCTGCTCGCGATCCGTCCCGAAGAAATCGACTACGAGATGGCCCGAGGCGCGACAGAGGGCGAAGACCACGGCGCGCCTGCCAGCGTGATCGATCTGCTGCGCGACCATCCGCTGCTGATCTTTCTCTGCTGCGCGGTGCTGTTTCACTTCGCCAACGCGGCGATGCTGCCGCTGCTGGGTGAGATGCTGGCGAAAGGCAAGGGACGCAGCTCGATGATGTTCATGTCCGCCTGCGTTATCACCACGCAGGCGACGATCACGCTCCTGGCGTCATGGGCCGGCGGCGCCGCGGGCTCGTGGGGCAGAAAACCGCTGCTGCTGATCGGATTCGGCGTGCTCCCGATTCGCGGCATTCTCTACACCCTGACCAACAGCGTCTATCTGTTAGTGGCGATCCAAGTGCTTGACGGAATCGGCGTCGGCATTTTCGGCGTGGTGTCGGTTCTTGTAATCGCCGACCTGACGCGCGGCACCGGGCGTTTCAATGTGACTCTGGGTGCGATCGCGACCGCCGTCGGCATTGGCGCCGCTTTGAGTCAAACGATCGCCGGATCGATCGTTCATCATTTTGGCGACCGCGCTGGATTCCTGTTCCTCGCGTCGGTGGCGGCGGTTGCCTTTACCATCTTATGGACTTGCGTGCCGGAGACTTTACATCGGAGCGGATTTTCACCGCCCGATTCCCTGTCAAAACGAGCGCCGTGCGCCTGAGCGACCCCGAGCGCTTCCTTCGTTTCTGCACCGCGGCTATACATCTTGTAGCGTTGCGTAGCTAACTGTAACAGCAGCGGCGGCGCAACGCCCCATCTTCTGGAACGCTGGAGTCAGGCCACGACCGGAGCTTTGCCGCATCCAATGTTCGCTTCGCCACAACCCCGGAAAAGAGTTGCAAAAATGCGAAAATTGATCGCCTTCACCCTGCTCCTGCTCGCCTTCGCACTCATATTGGCCACCGTCTCGTACGCACAGACGATTACCGTGACTCCCACCGAACCCTCGGTCGTCGTCGGCGCGACGGTGCAATTCGCCGCTCAGGCGAGCGGTCTCCCGAGCAACCAGGTGAGTTGGTCCGTCGCTGGCCAGGGCGCAGGCAACGCAACCGTCGGTACGATCACGTCTGCCGGCGCTTATACCGCACCCGCGACGACGCCCGGCCAGAATCCGGTGCAGATCGTCGCGACCAGCGTGGCCGACACCAGCATCACCGGAATCGCATACGCATACATACTCAACCAGGGCCCGACAATTACGTCGATCGCGCCGAATCCGCTGACAATCGGAACTTTCACCGTTACGATTCAAGGCTCCGGCTTTCAGTCCGGCGCGACTGTATTTGACACCTACGGCGGCGGTGAACCGATCCAACTGGTCACTACGTCGGTCACTTCAGGCGCAATCTCAGCGACCGGCTATCAGGGGCCTGCGGCAAGCGCGTCATTTTGCGTGAAGAATCCGGGCTCGAGTTGCGGCAACGCGCTCGCCGTCCCGATAGGCAGCCCGATTGCTGCGGCGACATCAACGACGACCATCACCGCGACGCCAAGACCCAGCGCAACCCCAACCGCCATCAAGACCGCAACGGCCACCGCGCGTAAGACTCCAACCCCGACCGCTACCAAGAAGCCCAAGCCGACGAGAACTCCGACGCCAACGAAAACGCCGCGCAAGACGCCGACGCCCACAAGAACGGAGCCGTCTAGGCCAATCCCGACTTCCACACCCGT
>DATJOQ010000464.1:0-4969 GCA_035506935.1 Binataceae bacterium (SeqCode)
GCGGCGCGCCGCGACCCATCCCCACAGCGCAACCTCGCGGCCGCTGTCGGCCTCGCGCAGGGCGCCGCAATAATCGCTTCGCCGCCACGGGGGCAGCGGCGAGTAATGACCATTGGTTTCGATAGTAGACATACTCAAGCTATTGAGATTACCCGCGCCCGCCGGATGTAGAAAGGGGCGACGAATCGGCGCGTGTGGGGTGGTCGTGGCTAGAGTTGGAGCCGAGCGCCCGGACTTTCGAGGCGGGGGGAATAACGAATCGCTTCGCCGCGATCCTTGACCACATTGCTTCGAGTTCCACTTGCCACCTCGGCTCAGGCAGGCGATAACATACCCTCTTTGGAGGAACGATTATGAAACTTGTAACGTTCGTGCCGCCGGGAGCTGGATGGGAAGCTTACCGCGTCGGCGCCATTTCCACTCGCGGAGTGGTCGATCTCGCTTCCGCGTACGTGATGCTGATGGAAGCCGAGCATCATCTCGCGCTGACCGACGCCGAGGCCTTGCAGGCAATTCCCAACGAGATGATCCGTTTCATGGAAGGCGGCCCCGCGCTCAAGGCGCTGGCCGAGAGCGCGATGCAATACGCGCTCGACATGGCGGTTAAAGGCACGCCCGTGACCTGGCAGGCGCGCACCGTGATTTACGATCGAAACGACGTCAAGCTGCGCTCACCAGTGCCGCGACCGACCACGATCCGCGACACCATCAGCTTCGAGCAGCATCTGAAGAATTCGCTCGCGCGCATCGGCCTTAAGGACCTACCCAAAGCCTGGTACGAAATCCCCGGCGTCTACCGCGGCAATCATCTGAGCATAATCGGCACCGACGAGCCGATCCTGGCGCCGCCCTATTCCAAGGAACTCGACTACGAACTTGAGTTTGGAATCTATATAGGCAAGCGCGGAAAGAATATTACTAAAGAGCAGGCGAATGACTATATCTATGGATATAGCATTTTCAATGACGTGAGCGCCCGCGACGTCCAGGGCAAGGAGATGAGCCTCAGCCTGGGGCCGTACAAGAGCAAGCACTTCGACAACGGCAACGCGATCGGTCCCTACCTGGTGACGTCGGACGAGGTCGGCGATCCGTATAATCTGCGCATGATCGCGCGGGTCAACGGCGAAGTATGGTCCGACGGCAATACCGGCACGATGCATTGGAAATTTCCGGAAATCGTCGAGTATCTAGCACGCGAGGAAACGCTCTACCCGGGCGACTTCGTCGGTTCGGGAACGGTCGGCTTCGGATGCGGACTCGAGCTGGGCGGAAAGTATTTGAAACCCGGCGACGTGATCGAGCTCGAAGTCGAAAAGCTCGGCGTGCTGCGAAATAAAATCATCGCTGTGTGAATCGCTTCGTCGTCATCCTGAGCGCAGCGAAGGATCTCATTCGACAGACATCGGCGGAGCACTTGGCCTCAGTGGATTGAGATTCTTCGCTTCGCAAAGCCTGCGCTCGGGATGACAAAGAACAGGTGTCATCACCCCATCCTCGCCGTGCTCGGGGAGAGCGAATAAAAGGCGTGCCGCAGTCAGTCGGAGTCGATACCGTGCTCGATCGCCGACAGCGGCAGCGATTCCACCACCAGCGCGGGAACGTAGTAGGCCTCCGACGAGCCCCATATCGGCATCGCGCCGAGGCGACTTCCCACCGCGGCGACGCGGCCGAACACCTGCTCGATCGCGCCGTTGATCCGCAGGCAGTTCGGCATCAGCGGCGCAACCGGCACGCCGCCTTCCACCAGGTAGGAATCGCCCGTGACGGTGCAGGTGAAGTCGCCCGCGCGCTGCCCGTTGATCGGATACGTGTACCACACCCGGCCGACATAAATTCCGTCGCCGAGCTCGCGCAGCATCGCGCGCTCGCTGATTCCGCCGCGCCCGCGCATCACCACGTTGCTGGCCGCGGTCATCGGATGAGCGTCGAAGCGCCGCCCATTGCCGTCGCCGATCCGATAGCCCGCAAGCGGCGGTATCTCGATCTCGTCCGCGCTTTCCGGGCCTAGTTTCTCGCGCCGTTCATCGTCGGCGGCGAGCCGGCGGGCGTCATAGAAATTCGAAAGCAAACCGACTAATCGCCCGTCGCGAATCAGATCGACGCGGCGCGCCGCTAGCCCCTCGCACGTGATACGCCGACGAAGCGCTCCCACCTGCGTCTGCGGATCGTCGCTCAAGCTGAGCCGCGAATCCATCACCGGCGCGCCGAAGCGGCCCTGGTAGGCCGAGCTCGCGGTGAAGAAGGCGCCCGCCGTAAGCGACGGCACCACCATGTTATTGAGAATTTCCGCGACCGGCTGCGGCCCGAGCATCACGCGATAGTCTCCACTCGGCATCCGCCGGCCGCCCTTAAGCTTCACCGCGCGCTCGACGGCCTGGCTGCCGAGCACACCGACTCGGCGCAGCGCGTCGAGCGAGCCGCCAAGCGCGCTGGCGCTGCCCTTGGCGTCGAGCGCCTCGATTATCGCGGTGACCGAAGAACTGAAGTGCGCGCTCTGGTCGATGCGAATATCGGAAAAGCGCGAGCTGCCGATCACGATCCGATCGCGCACCAGGGTGATATCGCCGCCGATTATCAAGCCCGCGGCGGTAAGTCCCGCGGGCTTGCTGCGCGCAAACGACTTAAGCGCGCGGCGCAGTATCGCCCATGCCGCTTCGACCACGATCTGATCGCCTACACCGACAAGCGCGTTGGCGCCCAATGGCGCCAGATGCAGCGTGCGATCGCCGCCGGGCAATCCGGGAAAATGCGGATCCAGCACCGGCGAACGGCGCGCGCGCTCGACCGCGCGTCGCAGGCTTTCGAGGCTCAAGTCGCCCGCCTCGAACGCGCTTGCGCTCTGATGCGGGTCGCGGCGGAAGACTACTCTCAGCGCGAAGCCGTCGGCCGCGCTCGATTTGACCTCTTCCACTCCGCGGCACGCGATATCGGAAGTGTAGTTGAGCCGCGTGATCAGCTCCTCGCCGCTCGAGCAGTAGATTTCGAAATCTGAAAGGTCGCGCTGGCGCGCAAGCGTCGCGGCCGCCGTCTTGGCGAAGCTTTTGAGCTGGGCTAGCGGTAGCATCGTTCAGCGTGACGCGGCGCCTACGCTTATCTTTTACCGCAATTGAAATCGGATTGGCACTTCGAGCATCACCCGCACCGGATGGCCGTCGCGATCGCGTCCCGGCTCGAAGCGCCATCGCCGCAGCGCCTCGATCGCCGGCCGATCGAACATCGGCGACGATTGCGCTATCGCGATATCTTTTTCGACGTGACCGTCGCGCGCGACGATCGCCCATAGGACCACTTCACCGTTGATACCGTCGGCGCGCGCGCTTTCCGGAAATTGCGGCATCACGCGCGACACCAGCACCGGCGGATACTCCACCTGGTCGGCGCTGAACACATCGCCGCCGCTGCCGTTCCCGCCGACCGAGCCGGCTCCCGCACCACCGCTCGACGCGCCGCTGCCTTTGGCGTCGCCACGGCCCGCACCGGCGCCACCAGCATCAAGTCCGCGCATGCTTGATACCGCCGGTGTCGTCACGATCTCCTTGCGCGCGATCACGATCGCCGGCCGCGGAGTCGCACGCGCCTTCGGAATCGCCTTTTTTATTTTCGCGATTGTTTTTGGTTCGTGTCGCGGCATCGCAACCGTGTGCGCGTTCGCCGCAGGCCTCAACGCAACAGAAAACGTTCCTGAAGCGCCCGCGGATGACCTTCCGGGAGGCGCGGTCGACGGAGTGTAGATTAAATAGATCAGTTCGTTTTCTTGCGAAGCTCTCCGAGCCGCGGGTCGGATAAAGCTTAGGACAAACAACGCACCTGTATGCGCGATCAGGGATAACAGCAAAACGACGCCAAAGATGCGGACGCTCGATCCGCGACGGCGACTGTCCCACAACCGATCGGTGTCACAATCTTGGTCCCAAATTCGATCGCCAGTTTCGCTACAAATTTTCGTAGATAACTCGACACGCTGATCGACGCTCCCGATCGCTACGTTCGTCGTCGCCTCGCTATGGCGGATCGCACTGTCGGAAGAGGTCACTTTTCGGTCCCTAGTTGACACACGCGTTGACAGAATGCTGCCTCAAATCGGTCAATTTTGAAACGACTGCTCCGCGTCGTCGGCGGTACCAATATTGCAAAATATCCTGGGCGTGGAGGCTGTTTATAGTCGCAGCGAACCATTAGTAAGGAGCAGTTGGCGTTTCGCGAGGGGGGGCCAACTCGAGATCAAATCATAAGCTTGGAAGAGTTTTTATCATGACGACTCGAGTAAATGTGTTGACGGTTAAAGAGGTTTCTAACTATTTACGCGTCCATCCTTCGACGGTCTACAGGCTGTCCAAGAATGATGAGCTGCCCGCCTTCAGAATCGGCGTCGGCTGGCGCTACAACATCGAGGATATCGATCGCTGGCGGATGGAACAAAGCTCGAACCGCATGCGGATGCCGCATAAACGGCCAACCGTAGTCCGCCTCGGCAAAGTCATCCATTTGCTCAGACGCTAAGCAAGCTAAACGCGCGGCGCCTGGGGCATCCGAGCGTTCTCCGGCTCCTCGCGCCGCGCGTCGGTCCTTCTGTTGAGCCTTGAGAGTTCTCCGCAACTGCTTCGCTACCGGCGATTTCACCGCAACCCAAATCGCCTCTAAGCTCTGCGACGTCAACTGCCATCCCTCCATGAGCGGCGCCCGGGTTGCCTTTTCTTCGCACCCTCGCGCCGCTCGCCCACCCCGATAATCAGGCAGTCCATTTCGAATCGAGCGTCATAACCCATCGCACGCGCGCCCCGCTCGAATAGATTCCGTCCTCGCAATCAATTGCGGCTGCGGACTTAAGCTGCTTTGATTGGGGGTGCTCGCCTGTCACTTAAGCACCTGCGAAAGGATAAATCTTGATACCAAGAGACGCCGCGCCGCTGGGACTCGCACTGCTTGGCCTGCTGCTGGGAATCCGCCACGCCACCGATTCCGATCA
>DATJOQ010000465.1:0-11920 GCA_035506935.1 Binataceae bacterium (SeqCode)
CGCCTGAGGGAATCCCACTCAAAGTCAAACTTAAGGTTCATTCTCAAGAGGGCCGCATAGTGGTTGATCTGCGGGAGAATGGAGACTGTCTCGAAGTGGGAATAAACGAGTCGCGGACCTGCGCGATGAACAATGTCATCACCGGCGTCTTTAACGCGCTCGATCCGACCGTACCGCACAACGCCGGCAGCTTTCGCCGTCTCGAGGTTTTGTTGCGCGAGAACTGTATTGCCGGGATTCCGCGATTTCCTACTTCGTGCTCAGTCGCAACTACTAACATCGCCGATCGCTTGGTGAATATTACCCAGGCTGCATTCTCGCAGATCGGCGAAGGATATGGACTCGCGGAAGGTGGTACCGGCATGGGCCCCACCTATGCGGTGGTGTCGGGAGTAGATTGGCGGCGCCAGGGCGCGCCGTTCGTTAATCAGTTGATAATAGCCAGTAATGGCGGTCCCGCCTCTCCAAAAAATGACGGATGGCTCACATACGGCCTGCCGGTCGTCGCAGGCCTGATGTATCGCGACAGCGTCGAGCTCGACGAGCTCAAATACCCAGTCAAATTCAAGTCTATGCGAGTTCGTCCTGATAGCGGCGGTCCGGGAAAGTTTCGCGGCGCGCCCGGGTTGACGGCAATTTATGGTCCCAAGAAAGATCCCATGACGTCAATTTATTTGATCGACGGGCACCATAATCCGGCCAAAGGCGTTCGCGGGGGAATGCCAGGTGCGGCCGGTTCGGCCGCACAAATCGACCGCGAGGGAAGTGAAAATTCGCTGCCGGCAATAGCGGAAGTAGTTCTAAAACCGGGTGAATTCATAGTGGGCAATGACTCGGGCGGTGGCGGGTACGGAGATCCGATCGATCGAGATCCCCAAAGAGTGTTGTCGGACGTGCTCGACAAATGGGTGTCCCTCGAGCAGGCGGCAGCCGTTTACGGCGTTCTGTTCAGCGAACAGGACGGCTTCATCGAAGTGGATGATGTCGCCACCAAACACAGACGCGATGCGATGAGAAAGACGAATCGCACGCAGATCTGAGCAATGGGCGCAAACGAAAGTACTATTGATTGGAAGTAGAGTGGATAGATAGGACGCCCCCTCCGATGGCTTTTCGAATTGCAATTGATACAGGCGGGACTTTCACCGACATAGTATTGACCGATGAAAACGGTAATACCTATTTGGGCAAAGCCCCCACTACATACGGACGTATTTTCGACGGCATTAATGGAGCGCTCGCTGTAATCGCCGACCAACTTCACACGAATCCGTCGGAGGTCTTGCGGCGAACCGATCTGCTAATCTACGGAACTACTCATGCCACCAACGCGATCATTGAAGGTAAGATAGCCAAAACTGCATTTTTAGTTACCGAGGGCTTTCCTGAGATACTCCTGCTCCGTGAAGGTGGCAAACTCGATCCGTTCGATCTGACCACGGCCTATCCACGGCCGTTCGTGCCTCGCAAATGGACCTTCGAGATAAGAGAAAGGATCGATTCCGAGGGCGAAATCGAAACGCCCTTCGACGCGCGGCAAGCGCGCAGCGTTATCGCGGAATTGCGCAAGCATGGAATCGAAGCGGTGGCGGTGTGCTTTCTATGGTCGCCGCTTAATCCAGCTCATGAAGCTGCGATGGGCCAAATACTCAGAGAGGAATTGCCCGGCGTCGCCGTGACCTTGTCGCATCAACTGAATCCGATCATCAGAGAATATCGCCGCGCTTCATCCGCCGTCATCGATGCATCGCTCAAGCCCCTGATGCAGGAGCATCTCCGCGGAATGGACTCCGATCTCCAGCGCGCAGGGTTTCAGGGAGAGCTTCTGGTCGCAACCTCGTTCGGCGGCGTGATGCATCTGTCAGACGTTGTCGAGAAGCCGATCTACCTGGTCAAGTCAGGTCCTTCTATGGCGCCGGTTGCGGGTCTCGCATACGCGCGAGCCGAAGCCGTCAGCCGCGACATAATTGTCTGCGATACCGGTGGCACCAGTTTCGACGTGAGCCTGGTGCGCGACGGAGCGATTAAATTCACTCGCGAAACCTGGCTCGGCGGTAAGTTCACCGGCCATCTCACGGGACTCTCGTCCGTGGATGTCGAAAGCATCGGAGCCGGCGGCGGTTCGATCGGTTGGATAGACAGCGGCGGTCTGCTTCGAGTCGGGCCCCAGAGCGCTGGCTCCGAACCGGGCCCGGCGTGTTATGCGCGCGGCGGCAAAAACGCAACTGTGACAGACGCCGCGGTAGTTCTCGGCTACATCGATCCCGCCTACTTTCTTGGCGGCCGGATGAAGCTCGACGTTGAAGCTGCTCGTTCTGCGGTGGATCAAGTTGCTCAAACGCTGGGTATCAACTTGGAGGCCGCTGCAAGCAACATATTAGAAGTTGCTAGTGAACTGATGGTAGGAGCGATCAAAGATATAACTATTAATCAGGGTATCGACCCGCGCGACGGTTTGATCGTGGCGGGAGGAGGCGCTGCCGGACTTAATATCGTCCCTATAGCCAGAGAGCTCGGTTGCAGTCAGGTACTCGTACCGAAGACTGCAGGCGCGCTGAGCGCGTGCGGCGGTCAGTTCTCGAATATCGTAACTGATTTCAGCGCAAGCAAACTCGCGCATACAGCCGATTTTCCGTATTCGGAAGTCAACCGCACACTCGCGGCGATCGGCGAGTTGATCGAGGCCTTTGCTGACCGATTGCGGAAAAAGGGGTTGAGCGACTTTCTAACTGAGTATTTTGTTGAGGCGCGCTACCCATACCAGGTATGGGAACTGGATGTCGCACTGGCTAAAGGACGCTTTGACGGACGCGACGATCTGAGACGCATGATTGAGGATTTTCACAAGGAACACGCGCGAGTCTTTACGGTAAACGAACCCGATCAGCAATTGGAGTGTATATATTGGCGCGGCCGCCTGACGGCTAGGCTGAAAAGCCCCCCTCAAAAGCGGCTCGGGGATGCTGCCATACCCGAACCAGCGGCGCGGCATACGACCCAGGCTTATTTTTCGGCATCTGGCAGGATCGAAACCAAACGCTACTTGGGCAGCGAACTTCCGGCAGGCATGATTATCAAAGGCCCGGCGATCATCGATGAAGCGACTACTACCGTGGTCATTTACCCGAACTCGTTCGCTACGGTAACGCCTCTGGGCAATTACCTTCTGACTATTGCCTGACAGCGACGACCATATCTGGTTCTTCGAGCGCTCCGTGTCCTGAACCGATTCGACAGCTCGATCTGGCTTTTCGGACGCAGTTGACCGCTCCGAAGCTCGGAGTTTCTGGATAAATTCGGCGAACGCTTTAGCCGTCGCTGGGGATGTCTTTGCCGCATCGCAATCTTGAGCTTACCTTATTTCCAGCATCAGCTCCTTTTGCGGCCTGGAAAATTGTCCGGCAACGCGGCAGCTATCATTAGCGAAGACCGCGTTGGCGAGCGGTTTTATTGAATTAGCGTTTTGCAGTAAGCTCGTGGTATAAGCGCGAAAATACGAGACCGGCGTGGAGCCCTCGCTGGAGGATATGTCAATGGAAATAGGCGTGTTTTACTTGCCAAGTATCGGTACGAAGGCCGAGATCAGCGCCGGAATGGCGGGCAGGCGGACCGATCTTTATCAGCGGATGCTGAAAAACCTGGTGG
Organism: Binataceae bacterium (SeqCode); assembly: GCA_035506935.1. Lineage (GTDB taxonomy): Bacteria > Desulfobacterota > Binatia > Binatales > Binataceae > DATJOQ01. The sequence continues at coordinate 3,646 of DATJOQ010000465.1, forward strand.
AGCAGGTCCAGTATCTCGACGAACACGGCTATTACGGCGTGGCCACCACCGAGCATCACTTCCATATCGAGGGCGAGGAAGTCTCCACCAATCCCATCATGATCGATTTGTTCCTGGGATTGCAGACCAAGCGCATCCGCGTCGGGCAGTTGGGACTGGTTCTGCCGTGTCACCATCCGATCCGAATCGCCGAAGACACCGCGATGCTAGACCAGATGACCAAAGGGCGCGCGTTCGTCGGCTTCGCGCGCGGCTATCAACCCCGATGGGTCAATACGCTGGGACAGCACTATCCCGGAATGACGGAAAGCTTCACCAGCCCGGAAGAATACGAGAAGCGCAAGAAGGAGCTTTACGAAGAGCATTTCGAAATCATCATGAAGGCGTGGACCAAGCCCACCTTCAGCCATCACGGCAAGGACTGGCAGATTCCGCCGGACAACGTTTACTGGCCCGCGCATCAAGTTACTCGCACATATGGTCAGGGCGTCGACGAGAAGGGCTTCATTCGCGAGATCGGAACTGTGCCGGAGCCGTATCAGAAGCCGCATCCACCGCTGTTCCAGCCGTTCAGCTTCTCCGAGTCTTCGGTCAAGTGGGCGGCAAAGAACAATGTAGTGCCGATCACGATCGTGTGTGATACGGAAATCTGTACCGGGCAGTTCAAGGCATGCCAGGACGGCGCTGCGCTGGTGGGCAAGAAGCTGAATTTCGGCCAGGGCATCGGGATCGCGCGCGAGATGGTGGTCGCCGACACCGACGAAGAGGCGATGGCGCTGGCGCGCGACGGCGGATGCTTCATCTGGACCAAGTTCTTCGAACCGTTCGGCTTCAATGCCGCGCTGGCTCATCCCGGTGAAGACTACAAGAGCATTCCGAACACGCTCGAATCGATGGTTGAGCGTGGCCTGACGCTGGTGGGCAGCCCGGACACGGTTTCGCGCAGGCTCGAGGCGCTGTTTAAGGTTCTGCCGGCGGATTACTTCTGGGCGTTCATGTACAACGAGCTGATTCCGCAAAAGGCGATGATGCGGTGTTTCGAATTGCTCACGACCAAGGTCTTCCCTCGCTTCAGCGATAAGATCCGTTAGGCGGGACGCGCCGCCGCAAACCGACGAAGCCCGCTCGGGCGCTGATTACACCAGCGCCCGAGCGGGCTTCGTCGTTCCGGCGCCGGCCTCGCGCGCGGTTTTAGCAAAACCGCGCACGACGCTGGCGTCGCGGGGCCTTTTCCTGTAAGCAAACTTCTCGATCAACGGGCTCAAACAAACGGGCCGTTTTGCTATGCCGCAAGCCAAAATTCTGCTCGACGAATCCGAGATTCCGACCCACTGGTACAACGTCGTCGCCGATATGCCGAATCCGCCCGCGCCTCCTCTTGGCGCAGACGGCAAGCCCATCGGCCCCGACGCTCTGACGAGAATATTCCCGCCGGCGATTATCGAAGAGGAAGTTTCGCGCCAACGATGGGTCCCAATCCCCGAGCCGGTGCGCGAAATCTACCGGATGTGGCGTCCGACCCCGCTTTACCGAGCCTTGCGCCTCGAACAGGCGCTCGGCACCCCGGCGCGCATCTACTACAAGTACGAGGGCGTGAGCCCGGCTGGCTCCCATAAGCCGAACACCGCTGTCGCGCAGGCTTATTTCAATCATCTCGCCGGAGTCCGCCGTCTCGCGACCGAAACCGGCGCAGGACAATGGGGATCGGCGCTGGCCATGGCGGGTCAAATGTTCGGTATCGACATCCGCGTTTACATGGTGCGGGTCAGCTACGACCAGAAGCCGTTTCGCCGCTCGATGATGGAGACTTGGGGTGCACAGGTGATCGCAAGCCCCAGCCTCGAGACGCACGCCGGACGCGAGATTCGCCAGCGCGACCCTGATTCGCCTGGCTCGCTCGGAATCGCGATCTCGGAGGCGGTTGAGGAAGCCGGGTCGCGCACTGATACCAACTATGCGCTCGGCTCGGTGCTGAATCACGTGGTGCTTCATCAGACGGTTATCGGTCTGGAAGCCAAACAGCAGCTCGAGAAGGCCGGCGATTATCCCGACGTGGTAATCGCGTGCTGCGGCGGCGGCTCGAATTTCGGCGGGACCGCGTTTCCGTTTTTTGCCGACAAGGCCGCCGGACGCGAGGTGCGCCTGGTCGCGGTCGAACCAGAATCCTGCCCCACGCTGACCCGCGGGCACTACGCCTACGACGCCGGTGATACGGCCGGCCTCACGCCGCTGATGCTGATGTACACGCTGGGACGGAATTTCGTTCCACCCGCGATCCACGCCGGCGGTCTGCGCTATCACGGCGATTCGCCGCTGGTTTCGCAGCTTTGTCACGAGGGATTCGTTGAAGCGATCGCGTTGCCGCAGCGCGCAACCTTCGAAGCGGGAGTGATGTTCGCGCGCGCGGAAGGAATCATTCCGGCGCCCGAGAGCAATCACGCGATTCGCGCGGCGATCGATGAGGCTTTGGCCTGCAAGCGAAGCGGCGAGCGCAAGACTATCCTGTTCAATCTCTCCGGTCACGGTCATTTCGACATGGCCGCGTACGATCGCTACTTCAGCGGCCAACTCGAAGACCGCGCGTATCCCGAGGAGGCGATCAAGGCCGCGCTCGCCGAGCTTCCCAGGATTGCGTCGAATCCATAGTTGTACAGGGCTTTGATGGCGTTGGCCGGATAGTCGCTCGCATAGGGCCGCGGATTTGTCCGGCGGCCGCTACGGAGGTCTCATGATCGCTCCCTACACCGCCGTCGGCCTGATCCCCACGGTGCGCGGAATTCGCAAACGAGAGGATATCGCGCGCAACCTCGATCATATCGGTCATATGGTGAAAGCGGCCTCGTGGCTGTCGAGCCTGGATCTGCCGGTGCGTCTTATCGCACTGCCCGAAGGCGCGCTGCAGGGATTCAACGACGAGGTGCTCGACCTCGATCACGCCTCGTTCGCACGCGAGTGCGCGATCGATATCCCTGGTCTGGAGACCGAAACGCTCGGCCTTATCGCGCGCCAACACAACGCCTTCCTGATCGCTCAGGCCAAGGCGCGCCATCCCGAGTGGAAAGACCGCTTCTTCAATGTCGGATTCGTGATAAATCCCGCCGGCGACGTGATCCTCGAGCATTACAAGGTCTCGCCGCTTTTCCCGGTCGAGCACTCGGTCTGTCCGCATGACATATTCGATTGGTGGGTCGAGAAGTACGGCCTCACGCTCGACGCGTTCTGGCCGGTGGCCGATACCGATATCGGGAAGATCGGAATAATGATGGCCAACGAAGGCTCTTATCCCGAGAACGCGCGAGCCTTGGCGCTCAACGGCGCGGAAGTCGTGTACCGCGCCTCGTATCCCCATCCTGCTACCGGCAACGAGCTGTTTGAAATTCAGAGCCGGGCGCGCGCGTTAGACAATAATATGTACCTGGTCGCGCCGAATATGGGCACGTACTATCTGGATAGCCACAGCGACACGCCGATCGACACCTTCGGCGGCCGTTCTTTCGTCATCGATTATCGCGGGCGCATCGTGGGCAAGCAGGAGTACGGCGGGGTATCGACTTACGTAGCGGGCGTGATCGATATCGAAGCGCTCCGTTATCATCGCAGCAATGCCCAGTGGGACAACTGGCTGAAGGATTTGCGAACCGAGCTTTATCAGCTCCTCTATGCCGAGCCGATCTATCCGAAGAATCTCTACCTCGATCGCGAACCGATGAAACATCAAGAGTATCGGCGCGAGGTCATACAAAAACAGATAGCGCTGATGCAGGCGCGCGGCATCTGGAAGAAGTCTTCCTACGACTGACGCGCGAATTCCGCTCCGCGCGCGCGTGCCATAACCGATCGTTGCGGACGCCTCAGTTTACCAGCAGGTAATCGACGGTTGTGACCAGCCGCACCTTCTTGTCGATCGAGCTCAACTCATCGGCATTCGGAGAATCGGGACTGCTGATCTCAAACACACCCTGGTTTGCGCGCCGGATCGTGCCGAGCTGGCTGCCGGAGTCGTTGGCGAACTGCTGCGCTACTGAGCGTGCGCTGCGGGTCGCATCCGCCAGCATCGGCGGCCGGATCGAATCGAGCTTGGTGAAAAAGTAGGCAGGGTTCGCGCGGCCCGCGTCGCCTTCGGCCAGCACGATATTCTTCTGCACCAGCTCGCCGGTCATTTGACTGGCTTGCTGCACCTGGTCGACGTTGGTCGAGCGAATCCGCACGCCGCCCTGCACCAGGTAGCGGGTCTCCGGCTTGACCTCGCGGCCAAAACCTTGTGCGAGCAGGTCGGTGACCTTGGTCTGTGTCGCCTGAATCTCGTTCGGCGCGAAACCGTGGCTGCGCGCGAAGTCGAGCACCAGTTTGGCGTCGCGCTGGATTTCGGCGTTGGCGCTGATCACGTCATTGCTGGTCGCGGCGAAATTTATATTCCAGACCGCAAGGTCAGCTTTGACCGGCCGCTCAACCAGGCCTCGCACCGTGACGTAGCGTTCTCCGATCCGCGCCCAGTAGAAGCCCTGGCCGATAAAATAGCCCGCGCCTCCCAGCCCCAGCGCGATCAGGATTCCCATCACCAAGGCGCTTGCAAAGGAAAACCCTCTCTCCATGTGACCTCCGGTTCAGCTGCACTGACGAGCGGTCCGCTCCCCGCATCCTTCGCCCGTAAGCGCACGCAGCGTCGGCATCATACACAAAAAGCGTCCCCATCAGGCTGCTTCCCGAGAGACGGGCCGTGTTAACTGCCTGTTTATTCCTCCTACTTTTCGTTTGCCAAACGGCTGCATTCTTTGTTAAGTGAAAAAGCACCAACGCGATAAATTGACTTGTAGTCACGTCTTATTGACTGTTTGTCAATTTACGCGCTAGAGCAAGATCGAAAGGAGTTCACCACCGTGGCCGAGTTGATGGCTGACAGTTTTTCAGCGATGCAGCCGCCGACGCAACGGCGGCGCATCTTCCGTCGCGAAGGCAACTACTGGACAATCGGATTCTCCGACAGCCGCATCCACCTGAGGCATACCAAGGGCCTCGCGTTGATCGCGATTCTCCTGCATCACCCAGGCTGTGAATTCCACTGCTCCGACTTGCTCAGGATGGTTGGACGAGAGCTGGACTTCCAACAAGGTCGCGGCGCAATCGAGGGAGAATTAGCGATTGAGCCCGCCATCGCCTGTTCCGATCCGCCCGCGGAAGAGCCAGCGAAGCGCAGCTATCGCGAGCGTCTTGTGCAGCTTCGAAATCAACTGGACGACGCGGAAGTTCGCAGCGACTCCATGCTGTCCTCGAGGCTTGAAGAGCAGATGGTCCTTCTTTCGCGCGAACTGGCGCGCGCAGTCGGCCTCTATGGTCCTGACCCGGCGCTCGGCTCTCGCGCCGAGCGCGACCGCCTGCGCATCACCAACAGCATCAAATACGTAATCCCCGGAATTGTGCGGCACTATCCGCAAATAGGCACGCATCTGCAGCGGGCGATCCGCACGGGCAGATACTGTTCTTACGCGATGCAGCCCGGCGAAGCGCTGGATTGGCAGCTCTGAACGCGCGCACCTTACGAGAACCTTTGGTAAGGATCGCTAAAAGAGTTTAGCCATTAACGTCGGGCCGTGAACTCTCGAGCCATGAGCATCCCCGAACTCGCGAAATATCTGCAAGTTTCGCAAAGCAAGCTGTACCGTTTGACCAGGGCCAAGCGCACCATCGGCTTTCCCGCGTACAAGGTCGGTTATCGATGGTGGGTGGACCTGGACAAGTTTCAGGACTGGATGGTGGATAAATTCGAACGGCGCGTGCGCTCGCTCGCGGTTCGCGAACGCGGCTATCCGTAACCGCGATCCACCCGCGGCATCTGAAGCTCATCCCCCGACTAGCTAATCGGTGCACACCTTAACTTCCTCGAGATACGTAGCGAGCGCGTCGACCAGTTCACGCAGTTGTGCCGAGTCCTTGAGTCTCGCGGCTTCTTCGATCGAACTTCCGATCGTGGTCAGCGCATCGAGGCCGTAGCCACCGCCCTCGCCTTTGATATTGTGACCGAGGACGCTGACGGTCTCGTAGTCCTGCTGCTCCAGATGATCGCGTATCGCGGTGATATCCTTGCGTTTGCGTTCGAGAAATCGTGGCAATAGCGGAGCCAATTCCGGATCGACGTGGGCTACGTGCTTTTCGTAGCTGTCGCGCCAATTGCGCGTGGCCTCCGCGATTGCCTCGAGCAGCTTGCGTTTTCTTATCGGCTTGGTCACGTGCGCGTCACAACCGGCTTCGAGACTTTTCGCCGCGTCTTCTTTGAGCGCATGAGCGGTCAGCGCGACTATCGGGGTGCGCGCCACTTGACCATCACGCTCCCACTCCCGGATTTTTTTTACTGCAGTGTAACCGTCCATTACCGGCATCTGCAGGTCCATCAGCACGAGGTCGTACTTGCCGCCAATGAATTTGGCAACCGCGATTTCTCCGTTCTCAGCCACATCCAATTGGTATGGCGTGTTCTTGAGATAGGCTTGGACCAGCACGCGGTTGTCTTCCGAATCTTCTGCCAGCAATATGTGCAGGTTCCGTTGATCTTTTAGCCAATCAGCCGTCTCGGCTGGACGCTGGTCGGGTAGTGGATGACCGTTCATTAGCGTGACCCCGATAGTCGTTAACAGCTCGCGTTGCGCGATCGGCTTCACCAGGTAGGCAACCCCGGATTGGCGCGCGCGCTCGATATCATGATTGAGGTTGGTCGACGACAGCATCAAAATCGCCGCGTCAACCACCGCGCTCTGGTCAGCGTCTTGCCGCAAAGCATCCAGGCTGTTGCCATCCACCAGCGAGTCGTCGAGCAACAGCAGGTTGTAGCGATTTCCCGCTTGATTCGCGCGCTCGAGTTCTCTTCGCGCGCCTTGATAATCCGCTACCTCCGTAACGATAGCGCCGCTCTGCTCCAACAGCTCTTTCAAAACTCTGCTCTGGGACGCTTTGTCGTCTGCCACCAGCACCGTGAGCTCCTTCAGGCTGGGCTCACCGACAACCGCTTGGCTTTCCCTGCTCGCTTCGGGCTGCAGGCGCATCGACACAGTGAAATAAAAAATGCTTCCCCTGCCCGGCTCGCTCTCCAGCCAGATTCGTCCGCCCATCAGCTCCACTAATCGCTTGCAGATAGTCAGCCCCAGTCCGCTGCCGCCGTAACGACGGGTGATCGAACTATCGACCTGGTTAAATGGCTCGAACACGGTCGAGGTTTCGGCGTGTGGAATGCCTATCCCGGTATCGCCCACCGAAAACCGTATTACGCCCGCTTCGTTGGCATCAGGATCTTTCTCCACTCGGACTACTACTTCGCCTTGCCCGGTGAATTTCACCGCGTTGCCAATCAAATTGCCGAGCACCTGGCGCAAGCGCAGAGGATCGCCGCGCAGCGCGCGCGGAACGTCAGCGCCGCTATGACAGACCAGCTCGAGGCCTTTTTCATGTGCCCGGAAGGCGAAGGTCTCGACGCTCGACTGAACCAGCTCCTCGAGATCGAAATCGATCTCCTCAAGATGCAGGTGGCCGCCTTCGATTTTTGACAAATCAAGGATGCTGTCGATCAGAGTGTGCAGTGCGTTGCCGGCAGTTCTGATAATACGCACGTAACCGCGCTGCTCCGGCGTCAGCGGATTTTCCCACAGCAGATCGGCCATCCCGATCACCGCGGTCATCGGCGTGCGGATTTCATGGCTCATGGTCGCGAGGAACTCGGATTTCGCGCGGGAAGCGGCCAATGCCTGCTCGCGCGCTTTCGTCAGCTCGATCTCGGCTTGCTTGCGCTGCGTGACGTCGCGCACGATATTGGAGATTCCAACAATGGCGCCGTTTGCGTCATGAATCGGCGAAGTTACGATCGAAGCGTCAAACAGCGTGCCATTTTTCTTCTGCCGCTTCGTGTCCCACCGCATGGTCCGGGCTTGTAGCACCTGCCCAAGATATTTTTCGATTTCGTCCACTCGTTCAGCCGGTGCCAGTGTGTCGAGTTTTCGCCCTACGATTTCGTCCGCGCGGTAACCGTAGAGGCGCTCTGCACCCGGATTCCAGGTCTTGATCCTGGTCTCCAGGTCGAAGCTGAAGATGGCGTCATCGGCGGATTGCACGATCGCGGCCAGATGTGCGTGCAATTGCTCGGCTTGTTTGCGATCGCTGATATCGCGCACAAAGGAAACGACGCAGGGCTCGCTCTCGATTTCCATCACCACCGCGGAAAGCGAGCTGGTTAACGTCCTTCCGTTCTTGCTCACGAATTCGACTTCGAGATTTTTAACCGCGCCTTTGGCGC
>DATJOQ010000466.1:0-7711 GCA_035506935.1 Binataceae bacterium (SeqCode)
TCGCATACCTCGCCGAGATTGTGTGGCGGGATATTGGTCGCCATCCCGACCGCGATTCCGTCGGACCCGTTGATCAACAGATTCGGTACTTGCGCGGGCAGGATCTCGGGTTCGTCCTGCGAGCCGTCGAAATTGGGGACGAACTTGACGGTGTCCTTGTCGATATCCGCCAGCATCCGCTCCGCCAGACGCGTGAGGCGGCATTCGGTATAGCGGTAGGCCGCGGGCGGGTCGCCGTCGATCGAGCCGAAGTTGCCCTGGCCGTCGATCAGCGGGTAGCGCATGCTCCACGGCTGCGCCATCCGCACCAGCGCTTCGTAAACCGCGCTGTCGCCGTGCGGGTGGTAGCGCTTCAGCACCTCGCCGACCACGCCGGCGCACTTCGAATAGCGCCGATTTGCGAGCAGCCCCTCGCGGAACATCGCGTACAGGATGCGGCGATGGACGGGCTTCAAGCCGTCGCGCAGGTCGGGCAGGGCGCGGCCGATATTCACCGACATCGCGTAGTCCAGATAGGACTGGCGCATGTCGTCTTCGATATTCAGCAGCGCGGGTTCGTTGCGGATCGGTTCGTTGCCGTTAGTCTGTGCCATTTAAGATCTTCAACACTTCGCAGAACGATTGAATCGCTTTGCGTCGATTCTTCGCTCCGGCAGCCCATGCTCAGAATGACAGCGGAAGTGAGCTGTCGGGACCGCTGTCATCGCTCTAAGCGGTTGCGAGCGGATATCAGGGTCTAGATGTCGAGGTTGCGGACGTTGAGCGCGTTCTCCTCGATGAACAGGCGGCGCGGTTCCACCTGATCCCCCATCAGCTTCTTGAAAATCTCCTCCGCCTCTTCCTGCGAGCCCAATTGCACCTTGAGCAGCGAGCGTACTTCGGGATTCATCGTGGTCGACCAGAGCTGGTCGGGATTCATCTCGCCGAGACCTTTGTAGCGCTGGATCTCGACGCCTTTTTGGCCCGCCGCCAGGACCGCGTCGGCAACCGACTTGAGCGATTCGAGCGTTCTTTGCTCGTCGCCGGAAGCCATCTTATAGGGCTGCGGTACCGCTTCGAGCTCTGAGGACAGCCGGCGAATCTCGCGCAGCTCGCCGCTATGATAGAGCGTCGAGTCGATCACCGTCGGAGGGGTGGCGCCGTTGCGTGGATGCGCCAGCACCACGCGATAGTTCGCTTCGCCGTCGGGCTCGACCTGATGGACCAGGTTGTCGTCCTTAAGCTCCTTGCGCAGTGCTTCGACCATCGCCTTGGCGGATTTCTCGTCGTGGAAGCTTTCGGCCGTGATTTTCTTGTCGGCGGTCAGGCGTGCGAAGGCGGCGACGATCTTGCGCTCCTTGTTGCGCCGCTCGAGCGCCTCGAACATGCGATCGTGGAACAGCGCCTTGCGTACCAGACTTTTGAGCGGCGCGCCCTTGAGCTGACGCGCATCTTTGCCTTTGCCCGCTTCGAGCGTGACCGCTTCGGCGCCGAGGTCGGTCAGATAGTCCTCGAGCGCGGCTTCATCTTTCAGGTAGCGCTCGTTCTTGCCCTTCTTCGCGCGGAACAGCGGCGGCTGCGCTACGTACAGATTGCCGTTCTCGATCAGCTCCATGAACTGGCGGAAGAAAAACGTCAGCAGCAGGGTGCGGATGTGCGAGCCGTCGACGTCGGCGTCGGTCATGATGATCACGGTGTGATAGCGAAGCTTCGAGAGCTCCTTGTCGCTGCCGATACCCATCCCGAGCGCCGTGATCATGGTGCGCAATTCGACCGAGCTCAGCACCTTGTCGATACGCGCGCGCTCGACATTCAGGATCTTTCCACGCAGCGGCAGGATTGCCTGCGTGCGCCGGTCGCGGCCCTGCTTGGCGGAGCCGCCGGCGGAGTCACCCTCGACGATAAACAATTCGCTGCGCGCCGGATCGCGCTCCTGGCAATCCGCGAGCTTGCCCGGCAAAGAACCGGAATCGAGCGCGCCCTTGCGCCGCACCAGTTCCTTGGCCTTGCGCGCCGCTTCGCGCGCCAAAGCGGCCTCGAGCGCGCGCGCTACGATCCGCTTGGCGTCCGAGGGCTTTTCCTCGAGATACTGGCCGAGCTTTTCGTTTACCAAGGCCGCAACCAAACCCTCGACTTCGGAATTGCCAAGCTTGGTCTTGGTCTGGCCTTCGAACTGAGGCTCGCCGAGCTTGACGCTGATAATCGCGGTCAGTCCTTCGCGCGTATCGTCGCCCTCGAGTCGCATGTCCTTGTTCTTGAACAGATTATTCTTGGTGGCGTACGCGTTGATCGTGCGGGTGAGCGCCGATTTGAGACCCGACAGATGAGTGCCGCCTTCGACGGTGTGGATGTTATTGGCGTAACTGAACAGCGTCTCGTGAACCGCGTCGGTCCATTGCAGCGCGCAATCGATATCGACGCCTTCGCGCACGCCGTGAAAGCCGATCACGTCGTGGAGCACTTCGCTGCCGCTGTTTAGAGTCTCGATGAACTCCTTGATTCCGCCCTCGAAGTGAAATTCCTCCTGTTTGTCGGTGCGCTCGTCGCGCAGGCGGATTTTCAGGCCTCCGTTGAGATAAGCCATCTCGCGCAGGTAGCGCGCGATGAGCTCGTACTTGAACTTGACCTCGGGAAAAATCTTGGGGTCAGGAGAAAACGTGGTCTTGGTGCCGGTGGTCTTGCTGGTGCCGGTCTGCTCGACCTTGGTCTTGGGTGCGCCGCGCTCGTAACGCTGATAGTAGACCTTGCCGCCGCGATGAACCTCGACCTCGAATTCGTCGCTCAGCGCGTTCACCACCGACGCGCCCACACCGTGCAATCCACCCGATACTTTGTAGGCCTGACGTTCGAATTTTCCGCCGGCATGCAACACCGTGTGTACCACTTCGAGCGCCGAGCGCTTTTCGGTGGGATGCATGTCGACCGGAATGCCACGGCCATTGTCCTCGATCGTGATACGATCGTTGCTATGAATCGTGACGATGATTTCGCTGCAATGACCGGCTAACGCCTCGTCGATCGAGTTGTCGACGATCTCGGTGACCAGGTGATGAAGCCCGCGCTCGGCGGTGTCGCCGATATACATTCCGGGGCGTCGGCGAACCGCTTCGAGCCCCTCCAGGACCTTGATCGAATCTGCGCCGTAGGCGTCGGAATCTTGCTTGTTTGCCATCAAAAAAGAGCGGTTACGATAAGCACCACACCCATCCAGCAACCGTCTGAAGATGATATCCGGAACAGCCCGTAAAGTAAAGGGGGTTTACCTTCGCGCGCGAAGAAATTAAAACAATATTTCACAAAGTTGGAGCATCACATCTAACGCTTTATTTGCCTGAAAAACCGGCAGCTCGACCGGACAAGAGACGGTCGCAAAATCCTGGCGTGATCCAATCTTCAATAAAACGTGGTTACATAACAAGCTAAGGTGCTTTATGAGCGCGCGATCGGACGATTTCGTCTCATCGATTGGGGCAGTTTCTGTAGCTTGAGACCCGCCTTGGCACATAGCGATCGATGCTTTAAGCGAAATACCCGGATCCAGCGATGGAATAGCAGTTGCTTGGGAAACTCCAGGGTACGCTATGACTTCGACACGCCGTCCGCCGCTCGCAGGCCGAATCGCATCCGCGATGTGCCTGATCGTTTGCCTTAACGTCCTGACTGTCCAGCTTCTGCTGATCCTGCTGGGCGCCGACATAATACGAGCACCCATCTCGCTCCTGCTCGGGATAGCGATCACGTGCACCTGGCTGGCGATCGCGCCGCCTCGAAGCGCCGCGCTCGCTTTTCTGCCGGCCTTGACGGGTTTGGCGTGCGGAACCTTTGTGATGCTTGCAGGCGCGCACCTTGGGACGGACCAGTTGCTCGACCTGGCGGTTCGCCGGGCGGCCTCCAAATACTCGGTGGTGCTCGCCATGCTGCTAATCGGTCTGGCGGTAATAACGCGCCGCACTCGCATTTGCGCGGAGCAACCGCAATCTATCTCTGTTTACTCGGTGCTCGATCGAGAGAGTAATGCCCGCGAACTCTGGGTAGCGTCGACCGCTTTTTTGTCGGCTGGGATTATCTACCTGGCGACGGCGATACTTGCGCCGGCGGGCTCGATTCCGCTCGCTGAAAAGCTGATTATCGGTCTCGTTTTCTGCGCTATCGGCATAGCGGTACAGGAACTGTGGGGCTACGTGCTGATCAAGCCCGACACCTTCCGCTGCCTGATGGAGCAATCTCAGCCGATCCTGTCGGGATTGCGGATGACCGGATGGCTGGTGGCTTCCTTCATGACCGGACTGATAATCGCGTCGGCGATGATGCTGATGCTGAACTACAGCAGCCGTCCATTTGCCGCCTACATATGGATCGGTGCCGGCGGATGGCTCGGCGTAGCGTACTGGATCCGCCGCGAGTTCTTCCGCATGGAGAAGAGCCAGGCCACGGCCAGGATGCTGCAAAAATACCGCGCCGCTTGAGTCGCCAAGGAAACGGCGAGCGTCGGCAGCGCGCTTCGCTTCGAATTCAGGTCCATAGAATTACGCCGCGAGCTTGCTGGCCGGTACTCTGGCGGATGCCGCGCAGATAAAGCCCGAGCTGCGCTCGGTATTCTCCCATTCGCCGAGCGATCTCGATGTCGGTCTTGAAATCGACCACCGTCCACGGCCCGTTATCACTCTCGGTGAATGCCAGATCGGCCACGCCTTCGACCAGCGTGCCGTCTTCGAGCGCGACCAGAACCGAACATTCGCGCCGCGTCCTCACGTTGCCTGCGTTTCGCGCTTCGATCATCAGCGGCGACGCAAGCGCCCTGCCCACCGCTTCTACCGCAGCGGTGATCTCATCGTCGTTCGCACCCAGGATGCGTGCGCGAAAGGCCGCGGCTCGCGAGATAGCTTCGCGATCGGCGTCGAACGCGACGCTAAGCAAAATCTCGTGTACGAGCGTGCCGAAGCGCGGGCCGTGGGGCCGGTGCGAATCGCGCGCGATCTCGATTACGGAAATATCGTCACACTCCGGAATCGATAGCTGTAATTCGTGCGCGCGCGCGGCGATCTCGGTCGCGATTGCGACGCGGATCGTTGGGACGGCTCCAGCCTTGAGCGAAGCTGCGCGCCGCTCGCGCCAATCGTCATGACGGCGGATTCCGCTTTCCGACCTGACGCCGTTTTCGTCCGCCGCCAATAGCTTCGATTGACGGAGACCCATCGTCTCCTGCACGTCGAGCTCGAGCAGCGACGGGTCCCACCATACCACCTGATGCTCTCCTACAGCGGGGCGATGGAGCCCCGGCGCGACGCCTTTCTCCTTGAGCGGCGCTCTTGCGGGACGCACCTTGACGCAGTCCTCACCGAACGTCGGGCATCCTGGCGGTTGACGGGAAAGCGGCGCGCGCCAGGCGTTTTGCTCGGGATAGAGCACGTCGTTGAGCTTGCCCAGCCATCCGTCGCGCCGCGCGTCGCCGAGTACGGGCGCAACCAGCAGATCGCGCGCGCGGGTCACAGCGACGTAGAGCAGACGCGCCGCCTCTTCACTGTCGCGCCGCAGCTCGTCGTCGTTGCTGTCGAGCAATTCCTGTGGGGCGCACCCCGCCAGACGCACTGCGCACAGGCGGCTTACCGGATCGGCAAAACGCTGAGCCTCGCTCGCGGTCTCGTTGCGCGTGATGTCGGCCAAAATCACGATCGGAAATTCGAGTCCCTTGGCGCCATGCACGGTCATCAGGCGCACGCCCTCGGTGCCTTCCTCGACCACTGGCGCTTCCCCCGCTTCGCCACTTGCGGCGTCGGCTTCGAGCTGATCGACGAAGCCGCGAAACGAAATTCCTTCTCCGCGAGATTCGTAGCGACGCGCCTGATCCATCAGGCGCATGATATTGGCCAGCGCCTGCTCCCCGGTCGGCCAGATGGCGAATCCCGCGTGGGCGCGCGCGGAGGCCAGCAGGCGCGAAATCGTGTCGGCGATCGGACGGCGATTACGCCCACGATGAAGCTCGCGCAGGATCTCGAGCCCACCGGCTACGTCGTTGAGCTCGGCGGTTAGATCCGACGGCAGCTTGCGAAACGGATGCAGACTGCCGGCACTCTCGCGAAACGCCAACAGCGAACCATCGGAGAAACCGAACAGCGGGCCGCGCAGGACCGCAAACACCTTGAGCTCGTCGCCGGGCCGCTCGATCGCGCCGAGCGCGTTGCGCAGGGCTTCGACCTCTTCGCGCTCGTGAAATGAGCTGCCCTTCACCAGCACGTGCGGGACGCGGCGATTCTCAAGCGCCCGCACGTAAGGACGCGTGACGTCTCGATGATAGGCGTTGAAGCGGCGGAAAAGGATCGCAATATGCCGCGCGGCGATCGGCTTTCGCACGTCGGGCTGATCGCGCTCGGTTACGGTCCATCCGCTGCGCGTGAGCAGCCAATGCACCATCGCCGCGATCGCGTCGGGAAGCGATTCGTCGATTCGCCAATCAACTATTTTGCCGAAGTCTCCGTACGGCGCCGGCACCGGCAGGGCAACGATCGGCGGCTGCGACTCATGGTCGGAGCGCCAAGCATTCAACGGTGCGTACGCCGCCTGCGAAGCCGACTCAATCATCTGGCAGGCGAAGGCCGCGTTGGTGAACTGCTGCAGCCGCGGCACGGCGCGAAAGCTGACCGTCAGATGCTCCAGCTCGGCGCCGCACTTCTTTAGCTGATCTTTGACGCGCTGGTAAAGCGCGACGTCGGCGCGGCGGAAGCGGTAAATCGATTGTTTCGGATCGCCGACGATGAAAAGTTTGCCGGGCAGGGGACGCACACGCTGCCAATCGGTTTCCGCGGGGTCGTCGGCCGCGAGCAGCATCAGCACTTCGGTTTGCAGCGGGTCGGTATCCTGAAACTCATCGATAAAGATATGCGTGAAGCGGCGCTGCAAATCCGCGCGCACCACGCGACTGTCGCGGATCAGATCGCGCGCGACCAGGACGAGGTCCATGAAGTCGAGCTTGCCCGCGCGCTGCTTGAGCTCCTGGTACGATTCGATTACCGGCTGCAGCTCTTCGCGCAACATCGGCGCCAGATTGGCGCCCGACGCTTCGCGGAACTGACCGATACGGGCGTGCAGATTGTCGCGGCGCTTGATTACCTCGGCGCGCGCCAGCTCTCCGTAACTCGGACCGAATCCGCGCCATCGCCAGTATTTGGCGAAGCCGCCTTTCAGCAACTCGAGCAGTTGCGCTTCGAGTGCGTCATAATCGCGTCCGCGCACCGCCTCGAGCCGCGTGGCCTCGTGAGCGAAGCGGCGAATCGCAGCCAGAGATTGTGTCAGCCAATCGTCAGCGTCACCGGACTCGGCGAGGCCGCCGACCGCCTGCGTTTCGGCGATCAATGCATCGATTTCGGACTCGCGCGCGAACGGATGATGACTCCACGCGGCGTCAAAGTCGCGCCATTCGCATAATTCGCGCGCCGCGCGCCGCAGGATGGCGCGAGGCCCGTCGCGCTGCGACTCGCGCCGGCGCAGGATTCGGCGGACGCCGGGTCCAGGCTCGGCCAAAGCGCCTTCGAACCAGCGATCGAAGGCGCGCCCGAGCAGGGTACTGGCTTCTTCTTCGGGCGCAACCTGGAACAGCGGGTCGACGCCGGCTTCGACCGGCTTCTCACGCAGCAGGTCGGCGCAGAAAGAATGGATCGTGCCGATCCGCGCCTGCTCGAGATGGGGCAGCGACGCCTGCAGCAAAGCACGGCGGGGTTCCGGTGTGTTCAAATCC
>DATJOQ010000467.1:0-3178 GCA_035506935.1 Binataceae bacterium (SeqCode)
AACATTCGGCGACTGATTACTTCAAGGCGAAGACTTCCGGCGAGCTCACCACTGCTTTCACGCCGATCGTGAAAAGCACGATGGCGCAGAATTCGGTGACCAAGCAGTACGACGCGCTTATGGGCAAGTATGAATCCGGCCCGACGGGTCTCGGCGGATTGCTCGGCGGCGGGGGTAGCAACGTGACCCACAACTTCGACATCACCAGCTATGTGGTCGAGAAAAGCCTAGACGGATTGTTCTTCGTCGTCGGTCAGGAAGAAGCCAAGATCCGCACCAATCCCGCCGCCCAGGTGACGCCGCTGTTGAAACAGGTGTTCGGCGGATTGCACTGAAAGGCTTTGCCGCGCTCTGGACCCCCTCGCCACGTCATGCTGAACGAAGTGAAGGATCTCGCGTGGCCCTCCGCGCGTACTCCACGTTCACAGACGACTAACGTCACGACTCACCCCAACTGCGGATGCTTATCCCCCCACGGGCGCGCTTCTTCGAACGCCGCCGCGATAGAAATGATCGTCGCCTCGTCCGCAGGACGTCCTACAATCTGAAGGCCGATCGGTAACCCGTCCCTGGTGAAGCCGTTGGGCACTGAAAACGCCGGCTGGCCGGTCGCGTTGAACGGAAACGTGAACGGCAGCCAGCCCCATAACTCTTCCTGGTCGCGCCCCTCGCCCGACGGCATCGTGCCAAGCAGCATCGCCGGACGAGTCAGCGTCGGCGTCAGCAAAGCGTCGTAAGCGGCGAGCCGCTGCAAGATCTCACGCGACTGATTATGCATTCGCATCACCGCGTTGATGTAATCCGCGGCGCTGATGCTCTTACCGTGATCGCGAAATCCGCGAATCACCGGATCCATCTGCGAGGCATCAAAGATCGGAAGCGAAGCCAGGCCGGAGCACATGATCGTGATAGCGGAGTCGACCAGCGCTCGAGCCGGATCAATCTTGATAGGCTCGACCGTGTGGCCCATCGATTTGAACGTGTCGCACGCCGAATCAAAGGCCGCGAGCGTCTCGGAGTCTACTGTGGCGAGCGCGGTTTCGGACAATCTCGCGAGATTCAACTTGCGCGGACGGCGTTCGACCGCTGCACTGAACGGCTCTGCGGGAACCGGAGCCCAATATGGCTCGCCGACCGGCGGAGTTCCTGCAAGCACGTCGAGCATCATGGCAACGTCACGAACCGAGCGCCCCATCGGGCCGCTGGTCGCAAACCCGGCCCAGGCTTCCCCGATTATCGGAGCAAAGCTCACGCGCCCGCGCGTCGGCTTGAGCCCGACCACTCCACAGCATGCCGCCGGAATGCGAATCGAACCACCGCCGTCGCTGCCCTCAGCGATCGGACCAAGCCCTGCCGCGAGCGCCGACGCCGCACCGCCACTCGAGCCTCCTGCGGTATGCGCCAGATTCCACGGATTGCGCGCAGGCGGACAGAGCCCACCTTCGGTCGTTGGACGCCCGCCGAATTCGGGCGTCGTGGTTTTGCCGAGCAGGATTCCGCCCGCGCGATGCAGGCGTAGCGCTATCTCCTGATCGACTTCCGGCACAAACTCAGCAAAGCTCCGCGAGCCCATCGTGGTCCTGATGCCCTTGGTCCAGGTCAGATCCTTGAGCGAGTATGCGACGCCGTAGAGCGGCATCGACGCGGCCGCAGCGGCATCGAGTTGCTCCAATCGCGCAGCGTCCGCGAGCGCGCGATCAGTGGTCACGGTCATGAACGCACCCAGCTTCGGATTCAAGCGTTCGATTCGGTTCAGGAAGAATCCGGCCACCTCGCGCGGTCGCACTTGTCGCGTTATCGTGAGTTGGCGAAGCTCATACGCCTCGATGTAGGGATCGAGCATTAACCGTTCCTCCGCGCGCAGGCCGATAGATTATTAAACGCAAACGTTGTCCGCCAACGTGCGCTGGACTTAGTATGAGATGCGCTTTCGCGAAAACCAAACGGACCAGGTCGACGATTTGAGCGCCGCAATCCTGTGGATTCACGTCTTGAGCGGCGCGATTTGGATCGGCGCGTGCGTCTGTCTGGCGATCGCGGTTTCCGCGATACGCGCGGGCAGCGACGAGTTTCGCGACTTCGCCGCTCGCGGCGTGCCGACGCTCAATCGAATCAATTTAGTAGCAGCGGTCGCGCTGGCAATCGCGGGAATGACGAAATTGCTGACGCTGATCGCGTCCGGCTTCAGGCCGTCGGCGATGTTCATCGACGTACTTTTTATAAAGATCGGATTGTTCTTCGCGATGGCGATGGCGCTGGGAGCTTCGATGCGCGCGGCGGCGATGCTCGAAGTGACAGCCGACGACGGTCCCAAATCGGCTCGGGCTGCGCGAAAGGTTGCCATACTCTCAGGCCTGATTGCCGCGATGGGTGGAGCGGCGATGCTGCTTGGGTTATGGCTAGTAGGAAGCTGAACAAATGGAGACCCCTCCTCAAATCAGTGTCGGCGCTTTTACCATCGCGCTGTTAAGTGACGGTCTGTGGCGCAACGACGGCGGATGCATGTTTGGCGCGGTGCCGCGTGCGCTATGGCAGCGGAATCATCCGGCCGACGAACACAACCGTATCCGTCTCAACCTCACCTGTCCGCTGATTATCAAAGGTGCAGATGCCATCCTGGTTGATACCGGAATAGGCAATCGCTTGAGCGACGTCGAGCGGAAGATTTTCGCGCATCGCGAGGGCTGGCTGCCCGAAGCTCTGGCGGCGCTCAAGATCGAGCCGGGCGATATCACTTATGTAGTGTTGTCCCATCTCCACTTCGATCATTGCGGCGGAGTGGTGCGGCGCAGACCCTCGGGACGCCTGGAAGCAGCCTTTCCACGCGCCCGTCATCTGATACAGCGCGGCGAGCTCGAGCTTGCACGGAGCTCGCGCAACGAGCGGCTACGCGCGGCCTACAGACACGTTGCCGAATGTTTGGAGCCGATCGCCGGCTCGATTGAACCCGTCTCCGGTAGTAGCGAAGTAATTGCGGGAGTCGAGGCAATTGTGACCGGCGGTCACACCACGGACCATCAGGTGATCGTCGTCGAATCCCAGGGCCAACACTTCGCGCATCTGGCGGATATCGTTCCGACCCAATCGCATATGAAAGGGCCGTGGAACCAGGCCTACGATCTTGATCCGATAAGGACGATGGAAGAGAAGGCAGGCTATCTCAATCGTGCTGTGGCCG
>DATJOQ010000468.1:0-7577 GCA_035506935.1 Binataceae bacterium (SeqCode)
GGCGACGATACCGAGCGGAATTCCGGGCAGCGAGATAACGTCAGGGATGATTCGCCAATCGAAATCTATCAAGCTCGCGACAAACAACGCGGCGCAGAAAACGAAGCGCGAGACAGCTTCGGACAGGGGGAAGCTCAAATAGAGGTACAGCGCGATTATCGCCAGCGACAACTCGGTCAGGAAGTAGCGAAACGGGATCGGCTGCCGGCACATCAGGCATCGGCCACGCAGTCCGATGAAGGCGAGAATCGGGATGTTGGCCCACGCAGGTATCTGACGCTCGCAATGGGGGCAGAACGAGCGCGGCCACACGATCGACATCTCGCGCGGCAGGCGAAACGCGACTACGTTGACAAAGCTGCCGATGCAAGCCCCGAGGATAAATGCAGCCGCCCCACCGAGCCCCTCCGGAATATCCATAGCCGACCATTGTAGCAAGTGCTGCCCAAGCTCGACTATGCGCGCGGCTCACGCGATTCAGTCGTCAGTGGTACGGTTCACAGCGAAGTCGATTAAGCTCAGGCGCGGGGAGGTTTAAGATCATTCGATGCTGATGACGTTGGGAAACGCGGTGGCGGCGCTTGGCGTATGGGCGCTGGTCGTGATTTTCGTCGTCGTCGCGCTCGAATCGTCTGCCTTTCTCGGACTGGTGATACCGGGAGAGAGCGCCGTGCTGCTGACAGGCGCGCTGGCTTCAGCCGGGATCCTCAATCTCTGGTCCTGCTATGTCGTGGTGATTGCCGCAGCGACCCTCGGTGATATCGCGGGCTACCTGCTGGGCCGCTATTACGGCGACGTTTTGCTGAGCCGGATAGACATCGCGCGGCGGCATTTCGTCAAGCATCAGGCTTTGTTGGAGTCGTATTTTGAGCGCTGGGGCCCGACCACCGTAATCATCGGACGCTTCGTCGCGGTCGGGCGTGCGCTCGCTCCGTTCACTGCCGGCTTGTCGAAGATGAAGCCCGGGCGGTTTCTGCCGATGGCCCTGATCGGGGGCGTGTTGTGGGGCGGAGGGCTGGTGTCGCTGGGCTATCTGTTTGGTGAAAACTGGCCAGCGATCGAGCATTGGATGGCGCGAATCGGCGGCGGGATGATCGCGTTAATCGCGCTGACATTGGCGATGCTGATGATGTGGCGCTGGCTGATCCGCAGAGAGACCGGTCTCGAGCATGCGTGGGATTCGATCCTCGCGAGCCGATTGGTGAGTCGCGCGCGTGCGGCCGCGGCGCGGCTCGGCGTGTTTCTGCAGGAGCGTTTCTCGCCCACCAGCTACCTTGGTATTCATCTGAGCCTGGGCCTGCTAACCGTCGCGCTTCTGGCGACCACTTTCGGCGTGATCGTGCATGCGATCTTTGCGCAATCGCCGATGGTGCAAATTGATCAGGACGTTGCATTCCTGATCGATCAATTGCGCGGTCCGCCGCTCGACTCGCTGATGGTGGCGCTGGTGTGGCTGAGCCGGATGCCGTGGTTGCTGTGGATGACGATCGTGGTCGAACTCGCACTGGCGATTTCGGGCCGCCTGATCGCTGTGGTCGCGCTGGCGCTCTCGCTTGGCGGCGCGTACGCGTTGGCGTTCGCTCTCCGGATAATTTTCTCCGGCCTTCAGCCGCATGTTCCGGCTGAGAGAGTGGTCCATGGATTCGCCGGTTTTCCGAACGTCGGCATAGCGGGCGCCACCGCGGCGTACGCGATGATCTGTTTTCTCGGCTTGCTCAGCTCGCGGAGCTGGCGCTGGCGCACGCTGGAAGTGGTCGCGTTGACTTATTTGCTAATCCTGATGGGGCTCGGCGTGCTCTATCATGGCGCACCGCTGAGCTCACTGCTCGCCAGCTATGCGCTCGGGGGATTGTGGGCGACGATCTGCGCAACCGGCTTCCAGGTGTTGCGGCGATGGGAGGCGCAGTCGCGCACGGCCGTCGCGGCTCCAGACACTCGCGCCGCTTCGACAGAGTAATCAATCCGAGGCGATTACCGTGACCGTGATCGTGCGCTCGCGCGGCCCGTCGAGCTCCGCCAGCATCACGCCCTGCCATCGACCGAGCTTGAGCTTGCCGTGCTGGATCGGAAGGTTGATCGACGTACCGAGCATCACCGACAGAATATGCGCCTGCGAATTGCCCTCCGAATGCTTGTAACCGGCCTCCTGCGGAACCAGCTTTTGCAATTGACGCAGCATGTCGTCGGTCACGTCGGGATCCCAGTTTTCGGAAACGATCAGCGCATTGGTGGTGTGCAGCGTGAACAGGTTGCAAAGCCCGTTTTCGACTTTTGATTTGGCGATCACTTCGTTCACTTGAGCGGTGATATCCATCATTCCGATGCGCCCATTGGTCTTGACGTGAATCTCTTTCATGCTGAGGCCTCCATGCGGAATCAGCGCTGCTTGATCGATCCTGCCACACGCGCGCGAGCGAAACTGATTTTCGACGTTAACGCTGACAGGTAAGACAGTAAAAGCTGCTGCGCTGGCCGAGGGTGGTGGTTCGAATCGGCGTGCCGCAGACGTAGCAGGGTTCGCCGGCGCGGCCGTAGACCTTGAGCCGCGTGACGAAGTCGCCGGGACGCCCGCTCGAATCGCGATAGCTGCGGAAAGTTGTACCGCGGCCGTCGATCGCGGCATTCAATATCGGCGCGGTGGCGTCGACGATTCGCTCGATTTCCGCGCGCTTCAGCCGACCGGCACGACGGGTCGGCCGCACGCCGGCGCGAAACAAAATCTCGGCGGCGTAAATATTGCCGATTCCCGCGACCACCCGCTGATCCATCAGGAGATTTTTGATCGCCGCCTTCCTGCCGTGTATCGTGCGCGCGAGATAGGCGGCGTCGAACGCGTTGCTGACCGGTTCGGGGCCAAGCGCGCTCAGTTCGGGTGTCGATTCCAAGTCGGCGCGTGGCACCAGTTTGAGCAGGCCGAAGCGGCGCGGATCGTTGTAGACCATCGCGTTGCCGTCGTCGAGCTGGAAGTGGATGTGATCGTGGCGCGCGTTGAACTGGCCGGTCATGAAATCCTTGTCGCGATAAGTGAGGCTGCCGCTCATCCCGAGATGAGACAGCATCGACTTCCCTCCGCTCAAATCGACAATCAGATATTTGGCACGCCGGCGGAGCCTCTCGATTTTGCGGCCGCTCACCAGCTTTGGGAAGTCGGGCGCAACCGCCCGGCGCAGGCGCGGTTCGTTGATCCGCACCGACACGATCGTGCGGCCGACGATCGAACGCGCGAGCACCCGTCTAAGCGATTCGACCTCGGGCAATTCGGGCATCGCGGAACCCTTTACGATTGCGCGTCGGGCGCACGCTCGAGGCTGCGCGCGAGTCGCACGAAATCGAAGGCAGAGAGCGCTTCGGCGCGGGCGCGCGGATCGATCGTGGCGCTATCGAGCGCCGCCTGAACTTGTGCGGCTGTGAGTTTGAGAGCGGCGCTCAGATTGTTGCGAATCATTTTACGCGGACTCGAGAATCCGGCGCGAATCGTATCGAGCACGCGCTGACGTTCGTGCACTACGTACAATTGGTCCGCCCGCGGAACGAAAGTGAGAACTTCCGCGTCGACTTTCGGCCGCGGATGAAAGCTGCCCGAGTCAACCCTAAAGTGCCGTTTGATTTCCCAATCGAGCGCGGTATAGACGCTGAGCGCGGCGTAATCCGGATCGCCAACCTGCGCGCGAATACGGTCCGCGACCTCACGCTGGAACATCAGAACCATCCGCGAGATAAGCTGCCTGTAGTCGGACAGCTTGCGCAAGATGGCGGCAGCGACGTTGAACGGCAGGTTGCCGACGATCTTTACGGGGGGGCGCTGGATCGAAGCGGCGAGATCGATTTCGAGCACGTCGGCTTCGACGATCTCCAGATTGGATGCCTCGCGTAGACGCTCTTTCAATTGCAAAGCCAGGCGCGAGTCGAGCTCGATCAGGCAGAGCCTGCGAATCGAGTGCTGTAAAATGCGATCGCTCAGAAAACCGAGTCCCGGACCGATCTCGATAACTTCGTCGTCGGGCTTGAGGTCTGCGGCGGCGACGATTCGATCGGCGATCGCGGGCTGCGTCAGGAAGTTCTGCCCGCGCGACTTGGTGGGCCGCACGCCGGCTTGGGCGAGGAGGGCGCTGGGGCGCGAAAGCGCCGCAGCGCCCTCCTCGCCCTGGCCATATAACGTGGGAGGGAGGGCGCGGCCTTTGGGCCGCGCCCTCCCTCCTCCGTCAGGCGCGCCACGCGTGCGCCGGCGCCGGGATGCGCCCACGCCGGCCGCCGCATCAGAGCGGCAGGTTCGCTTCCGCATCGATGCCCAAAGAATCGCGCTCGCCGCGTAGCAGTCGATAACTGCCGGCCAGCGCGATCATCGCGGCGTTGTCGGTGCAGTACTTGAACGAGGGCGCGACCAACTTGCGCCCTTCGCTTCGCGCCGCCTCGTCGAGCCGGGCCCGCAGCCGGGTGTTCGCGGCGACGCCGCCGGTCAGCGCGATCGTGTCGACGTTGTGTTCGCGCGCGGCTTCGAGCGTCGGGCGCAGCAGCATGTCGACGACGGCCTCCTGGAAACTTGCCGCAAGATCGTTGGCGGCGATCGACGCGCCGTTGTCCTGCAGATGAAGCGCGACGGCGGTTTTGATTCCGCTGAAGCTGAAGTCGAGCGGCGCGTGCTTCACGCGCGCGCGCGGCAGCCTGAGCTTTTTGGGATTCCCGCGCTGTGACAGTTGATCGATTACTTTGCCGCCGGGATAGCCGAGGCCCATCAGCTTGGCGACCTTGTCGAAAGCCTCGCCCGCGGCGTCGTCGCGCGTGCGCCCGAGCCGATTGTAGCGGCCGATATCTTCGACCAGGTAGAGCGCGGTATGGCCGCCGGACACTACCAGCGCGAGGAAGGGAAAGGCGATCGTATGCTCGAGCATCGGTGCGAGTATGTGACCTTCCAGATGGTTCACACCGACCATCGGCAGATTAATCCGCTGCGCTAGCCCCTTGGCGCACATCAGGCCGACCAGCAACGAGCCGACCAGTCCGGGACCTCGCGTTACGGCGATCCCGCTGATATCGCGAAGCTCGCAAGCGGCCTCGCCCAGCGCCATTTCTATCGACGGCAGAATACCGAGGATGTGCTCGCGTGAAGCCAATTCCGGAACCACGCCGCCGTAGGTCGCGTGAATGCGGTCCTGATTGGCGACCACGCTCGAACGCACGACGGGCCTGCCCGACGCTTCGATTTCCAAAACCGCCGCGGCGGTATCATCACACGATGACTCGATTCCCAATACCAGCATGGCTTAATCCGTTGGCGGAGGCGGCACGTTTGGCGGTGGTGGCGGTGGCGGCATCGGAGGCGCTGGCGCGCTCTGGTCACCGCCCGGCGCTACGGCCTGGCTTACCGAGGGGCTGGTGACGCCGACATAGCCCAGCGCGGCCAAGCGTCCGTAGCCGGTAAGCGCCATCCGATTATACGGCGAAGCTTGAACCCCGCGCCGATAAGCGGCGGCGGCCTCGTTCAGCCTGCCGGTTTCTTCGTACGCGAGGCCTTCGAAGCCGCACGCTTCTCCGAGCCAGACAGGGTTGGACGTGAATCCGATCTCCGCGCGCTGAAAGAAGGTGAGCGCCTGAGTGTAATTCTTTTTTATCAGGTACGCGCGACCCAGGTAGAAGTAGCTGTAAGGATTGCTCGGATCGATCGAAAGCGAGCGCGAGAGCAGGCGAATCGCGTCGTCGGCGTGACCCGCGACTATCTCCTGGCGTGCGCGCTCAACCGTTCGTATCGACGCTGCCCGCGCGGGAGTAGTGGAGGCGGCGGCAAACTGCGGGGCCAGCGAATAATCGCTGATTTGTTGGGTCGCGACCGCTCCGCTGGCGTCGAGTGTCGGCGGAACCTCGGTTCTCATGACGGCCGGCTGAGTTCCGATCCCAGCCGCGCCAGGACTGCCGGGCGGTACAGGTGTCGCAGACAATGCCGACGAGCCTTGCGGCTGTTCGGCGGAAGCGCCGGGACTCGGCGAAGGCGCGGCACCGGTGGCTCCCTCCGGCGTGGGGCCGGCCGATTCCGCGGGCGCAGGTATATTTTCCTCGGACAGGACCGCGACCAAGACCCCATTCTGCGTCGGAGCGCGCGATCCCACATTGTCCATCGCCGCCGCCTTTTCTGCATCTCCCGCCGACAGAGCGCACGTGAGCATCACGGCGCCGATGAGGCGTGCGACGAGTGTGCGGTTCACGACGTTCATCAGTCGTTGGGATCGGCCATATGATCCGGTTCGGGAGCGCTGTCGACCTGGCTTACCGGAGTGGTGGTGCCAGCGGCGGGGCAGACCTCGGTCGGCGCCATCCCTTCGGGGAAAACTCCGGTGATGAGCGATGGGCAATTCGGTCCGGGCAGCAAACCCGTCACGCGATCGACTTGCTCAACCACGATTCCCGGCGGTACAGCGAAATCGGTCGCGGGGCGCGATGCGGTCGCCGCGATCATGAAATCAGTCCAGATTGGCAAAGCCGCTTGCGCGCCGGTGAGATTGAGATCTTCCTTCTTGTCGAAACCGGTCCAAACCACGGCGAGCAAGTCGGGAGTGAAGCCGGAGAACCAGGCGTCTTTCGAATCGTTGGTGGTGCCGGTTTTGCCCGCCGCAGGACGTTTGAATCCCAAGCGCCTGGCGGCGGCGCCGGTTCCGTGATTGATAACCTGCTGCAGCATGAAGTCTATTTCGTACGCGAGTTGCGGAGAGAGCACTTGCTCCGCCTTCAACTCGTGTCCTTCCACTACTTTACCGTCCTTGTCGACGACCTCGGTAACCGCGAACGGCTGAACCAACAATCCACTATTGGCCATTATTGAATAGGCGTGCGCCACTTGCATCGGCGAGACCTCGATTCCTCCCAGCACGATCGACGGATAAGGAGGCAAATCGCCGAAGCCGAGCTTCTTCGCCATCTCCTGCACCTTGTCCAGACCGACGGCGTCAGCCAGGCGCGAGGTCGCCGAGTTGAGCGATTCCTCGAGCGCGAACTCGAGCGTCACCTGTCCGAAGTAGCGGTTCTTGTAGTTGGCCGGAGTCCAGCTCATATTGTCGCCGTACTCCCAGGTAAAGGGCGCGTCTTCGATATAGGTGGTGGGAAAGAATTTGGCCGGACCGCCCTCTAAAGTTTCGTTGAGCGCGGCGAGATAAGTGACCGGCTTGAACACCGAGCCGGGCTGGCGCTTGGATTGCACCACGCGATTGAACTGGCTGGTGCGGTAATCGCGCCCGCCGACCATCGCGAGAATTTTGCCGCTTTGCGGTTCGAGCGCGATCAGCGCGCCCTCGAGACGATCCTGCTCCTCTTTGCGCTTGAGCCGCGAATGCTTGAGTTCGAGCTCATTGAGCCCGCGATCGACCGCGCGCTCGGCCAGTCGTTGGGTATGCACGTCGAGTGTGGTGAAGATTCTCAAGCCTTCGCCGGTCAGCACCTCGGGCGGATAGCGCTCGGCCAGCTCGCGCTTGACGTAGTCGCAGAAAAACGGTGCGTCGTTGCTTTCGGTGAAGACCTCACGCGGGCGCAGCGGTTCCGCCAGGGCGACGTCGTACGCGGCCTTGCTGATATAGCCGTCGGCGAGCATCAGG
>DATJOQ010000469.1:0-2794 GCA_035506935.1 Binataceae bacterium (SeqCode)
GTGCGGTCCGTTTGCGTGCTTTTCAGAACGAGTTGCGTTTCAATTTGCAATGCTTGTGCCTTGCGATGCGTAGGCCAAACGTCGTTGCTCGTGTCCTACTAAGGTTGGAAGTGCTCTCCGGACGGGCAAATGCTCATCGAAGCGTCATGTTACATCTCAAAGTGGATACTGGAATGGCGATGCGGCGGTTGCTATCACTGATCGCTGTCGACTTTTAGAATGGGATGCATCATGGGGGATAGACAGAACATCAACGTCGGTCTCATCCAGATGGCTTGTGCGCCCGATCCGGGCGTTAATCTGGAGCACGCGATCGCGCGTATCGAGGAAGCCGCCGACGGCGGCGCAAATCTAATTTGCCTGCCCGAGCTTTTTCGCTCGCGCTACTTCTGCCAGACCGAAGACGTCGCGATGTTCGATTTGGCCGAGCCGATTCCCGGACCCAGCACCGAGGCGCTCGGTCGACTCGCCGCTTCACGCAAGGTCGTGATCGTGGCCTCGATATTCGAACGCCGCACCGCGGGCGTGTATCACAACACCGCGGTGGTGCTTGATACAGACGGGAAAATCGCTGGCTGCTATCGCAAGATGCATATACCGGACGATCCGCGTTACTACGAAAAATTTTACTTCACGCCGGGTGACCTCGGCTTCTCCGCACATCGCACGACGCAGGCCACGGTTGGGACGTTAGTGTGCTGGGATCAATGGTTTCCCGAAGCCGCACGGCTGACCGCGCTCAGCGGTGCAGAAATACTTTTCTATCCGACCGCAATCGGATGGCATCAGAGCGAAGTCGCGGATATCCGCCGCCGCCAGCACGCGGCATGGGAAACGGTGCAGCGCGGCCACGCTATCGCCAACGGCGTCTATGTTGCCGCGGTCAATCGCGTCGGAGTCGAGGATGGGCTCGAATTCTGGGGCAGCACGTTTGTCTCCGATCCGTTCGGCGAAGTGATCGCGCGCGCCGCGACCTCGGTCGAAGAAACTCTGATCGTCGAGTGCGATTTGAGTAAGATCGATCAGACACGCCGCGAATGGCCCTTCCTGCGCGACCGCCGGATCGACTCGTACGCAGACCTCACTCGCCGATTTCTGAGCTGACCTCGCGCCGGGCTTTCACCAAAACGATGGAAACCATCTCTGCCGCGCATCGGCAACTGCTGGCGTCGTACCGGATGCCGGCCGAATGGGAAACGCATCTTGCGACCTATCTGGTGTGGCCGCACAATCGCGCCACCTGGCCGAACAAATTTGAACCTGTGCCTGCGGCGTTTGCGCGAATCGCGGTCGCACTTTCCGAATGTGAGCCGGTGCGAATCCTGGTGAAGGACGCATCTGCCGCAGACGAGGTGCGCCGGATTTTGGACGCGGCCTCCGCCCGGATGGATCGCATCGAATTGCTTCATATCTCCACCAACGATTCGTGGGTTCGCGACTACGGTCCGATTTTCGTCAATCGTCTCGATTCGAACAGCGGCGCGCGGCAAATCGCGCTCGACTGGCGGTTCAACTCGTGGGGCGAGAAGTGGGGCGCATACGATCTTGATGATGTCGTACCAAAGCGTTTGTCGGAGCGCTTCGGCTTCGAGGTGATCGAACCCGGAATTATTCTCGAAGGCGGTTCGATCGAGGTCAACGGCGCGGGCGTGCTGCTTACCACCGAATCATGTCTGTTGAATCCGAATCGAAATCCCAAGCTCAATCGTGCTGAGATCGAAAATCACCTGCGTAGCTACCTCGGCGTGACTCGCGTGCTTTGGCTGGGCGAAGGTATCGTGGGCGACGATACCGACGGACACGTCGACGACCTCGCGCGATTCGTGAATCGCGACACCATCGTGACTGTAGTTGAGAGCGATCCAGCCGACGAAAATTATCGCTCGCTGCAAGACAACCTGCAGCGCCTTCGCGCGATGCGCGATCAGGACGGGCGCGCTTTCAAGATCGAGACCTTACCGATGCCGCAGCCGGTCAGTTTTGAAGACGCCCGCCTGCCCGCGTCGTACGCCAATTTCTATATCGCCAACCGCGCGGTGCTGATGCCAACCTTCGATTGCGCGGCCGACGACCAAGCCGCAGCCACGCTCGGACGGCTTTTTCCTGGCCGTGAGATTAAGCGGATCCCATGCAGCGATCTGGTACTCGGCTTGGGCGCCATTCATTGCCTGACGCAACAGCATCCCGCGCATTCGTAGCCCACTCGCGGCTTATCGCGTGCGGAGATGATCTCGCTTCCGCTGCGCCGCATAATCAAAATCAATTGGATGGCGTTGGTAGCGAGTTTACAGTTCCCGGTGGCATACTAACGCAACACCATAGCGTCCCTTCGCTACGGTCAGTGTGGGCGCGATATTTTTGAGGTTCACTCCGACCGCGACTGATCGACGCGATGGATTGACGAGCTTCGCGCGGAGAGGTGGCCGAGCCCGGTTTAAGGCGCACGCCTGGAGAGCGTGTAGACTCGGAAGGGTCTCGGGGGTTCAAATCCCCCCCTCTCCGCCAAGCAGTCTGGCATGTTTCCCTACACTTAGGAGAAGCGACGAAATCGGCGCGTGGGGCGCGATTCACGCGCGCTGGTGGACCCGGAGAATACCAACTGGCCCGGCTGGCCGCGAAAATCGATCAAAATTCTCTGTTC
This sequence comes from Binataceae bacterium (SeqCode), assembly GCA_035506935.1. Classification (GTDB taxonomy): domain Bacteria; phylum Desulfobacterota; class Binatia; order Binatales; family Binataceae; genus DATJOQ01. The sequence continues at coordinate 2,642 of DATJOQ010000469.1, forward strand.
GCGATTTTGGCATGTCCATCCGCGAACCGGCGGACGTCTTGTGGAAACCCTGTACGTGCATGGGAGGAACGCCGGAAGCAAGCAACTCGGACGCTTGAAAGACTATAGGATGTCGAGAGCTTGCTGCTGCGCGATCCAAAGCGGGGGCAGTTC
>DATJOQ010000470.1:0-6091 GCA_035506935.1 Binataceae bacterium (SeqCode)
GCGTTAGTCAGCCGGTTCTAGCCCGGATGGAATCCCGAGGCATCAAAAACCTTCAGCTAAAAACCCTCGTGCGCACCGCCGCGGCGCTCGGCGCCAGAGTTAAAATCGATATCGAGCCGCTGCGGGCGAGCCGTCAGTCGCGCAAGGCAGCTAGTTGAACGGAAGATTCACTCCGTAACCGTTTCCATCGTCTTGCGCGTGGCGGCGTCGGCGAGATCGACCTCGACGCTGCCGTCGATCTTGTAATCGGCCTTGGCCTTGTCGATTCCGCTCTTCAGATCGGTGAGGAACTTCTGCTTGGCGAACGGCGGCATCTGATCCATCGGAAATTGATCGAGCAGCACCAGCGCCTTGCGCTTGGACGGCCATTCCACCGACGTCACCTTGGGCCCCATGAACCTGATGCCGCGCAGCATGTTCTCCATCGCGCCTTCGAACGTGTTGGCCGGCGCTGCATTGGCGGCAGCGGGCGCGCTCGCACCGCTATCCGCCGCCGAGGCCTGCTGACTCTCTGGCGGAGCGGCGGCGCCAGTCACTCGGGCGATCGCCTCCTTGACGTGAGTGCGGGTCTGATCGTCGGGCGCGAACTTGAGCGCGTTGTTGAACGCAGCGTCGGCGGCGGGCTTGTCGCCCATCCGCGTGTACGCCATCCCCATGTTGAAGTACGCTTCGAAGAAGTCGGGCTTCTTGGCGAGCACCTTCTTGAATTGCACCAAGGCCTGATCGGCGTTGCCGGTATAGAGGTACATCGTGCCCAAATCGGTGCGCACGCCGGGATCCCCGGGATTCTTCTTCAGGTAGTGCTCGTACGCGGCGATCGCCTGATCGTAGGTGCCGCGATCGTAGTTGACGTTGCCCACCCCACGCAGCGCGTCGAGATTGTCGGGATCGAGCTTGAGCACGTGTCCGTAGGCTTCCAGCGCCCCCGGCAGGTAACCCGGATCGAACTGCGAGGCGCGGAACAGCACGTCGCCGTATTGATTCCACAGGGCGAGATCGTTGGGACTGGCCTCGGCCTTGCGCCGCATGTTGTCGATCAGCTTGCGCGCCTCGGCCGGCAGTTCGATTTGCGGATGGCCGGGCGGCAGATTTTGCTGACTGCCTGTTGCACTCGAATCGGCGATCGGAGCGGGTGCGGGCTCGCGCGCGTTGCGCCGCAGCAGATAGACCGCCGCCGAACCGGCGATGGCGATTCCGAGGAATACCGCGATAAAAGCGGGACTGATACTGGAGCGAGGCGCGGACGATGCTGCCGGCCGCGCTTCAGCAATTGGCGGCGGCGGAATCAGTTGCTGGCCGCATTCGACGCAAAACTTCGCTCCGGCCACCACCGGCGCGCCACATTCGGGACAAAACCGCATACCCAGATCTACCTATCGCACGCCTGCGCGCCGAAGCAACTCGCTAGCTGTGAACGAATTGTGAGCGACTCGATGCACGTAACCCAGCGGTGGACGCGCAGTTACCGCCTGTCGTTCGGCTTGTTGTATAGTCGCCGGCAATTACGGCGAGCGAGGAGACAAGATTATGGAAATGTATAATTCGCTGGGTCCGAATCCGCGCGCGGTGCGGATGTTTCTGGCCGAGAAGGGAATCAATCTTCCGACCAAAGAAGTGGATCTTCTGGCGGCGGAGAATCGCCGGCCGCCGTTTACCGATCGCAATCCGGGCGGGCAGATGCCGGCGCTGGAACTCGACAACGGTAAATGTATCGGCGAAACCGTCGCGATTTGCGAATATCTCGAAGAGAAGAATCCGAATCCGCCGCTTATCGGCACCACCGCCGAGGAGCGCGCCAACACCCGCCAGTGGCAGCGCCGGATCGAGATGCAAATCACCGAGCATCTCTATAACGGGTTCCGCTACGGCGAAGGCATCGAGCTGTTCAAGCCCCGCATGCGCGTGCTGCCCGAGGCCTCGCCCGGTCTCAAGGCGATCGTGCAGGACAAGCTCAAATGGCTCGACGGCCAATTGCAGGGCAAGCAGTTCATCGCCGGCGACAAGTTCACGATCGCGGACATCATCCTCTATTGCGCGCTCGACTTCGGCGCGGACTTTAACCAGAAAATCGATCCGTCGCTGAGCAACGTGAACGCCTGGTTCAAACGCGTCGATTCGCGGCCCAGCGCCAAGGCAAGTCTGCATCCGGCGGCTATCAAGGCTAAGATGAAGGGATGACGATCCCCAGCCCTTCAGCCCAATCCGATCGGGAACGGACGTGAGCGCGGCCGATGCCGACGAGACAATTCGGCAGTTGACCGCGCTCTGCCGCGCCAAGACCGCGGATCCGGACGCCTCGATCAGCGAAATTCGTGCGCTGCCGGGGCACGCGGGCTTCAGCTACGGCTTCGTGCTCGAATACAAGTCGGCGGGCGTCGCGCGGCGCGAGAAACTGGTAATCCGGCTCGCGCCCGCGGGCGTCCGGATTTCCGGCACCGCCGACGTCGTGCGCCAGGCGCGCGTGATGGAATCGCTCGCCGGCACCGACGTCCCTGTGCCGCCGGTTAAATGGTACGACTACGATCCGGCGTGGTTCGGCCGTCCTTTTTACGTCGTCGGCTTCATCGAAGGGCATACGCTGCTGCCGGAAAATCCGCAGCTCGATCCAAAAAGCATCAATCGCCTTGCGCGAGAAGGGATTCACGCGCTCTTCGCGCTGCATCGGCTCGACTGGCGCCCGCGCGCGCCGGTTTGGGGAGAGCCGTTCGACCTGAACGAAGAGTTTAAACGCCTCGATTACCTGCTCGACCGCCCGACGCTCGATCCCGAGATGGTGAAGCTCACGCCCAGGCTGCGCGAGCGGCTGCGCGCGACCATTCCCCCCGCACCGCAGATTGGATTGGTGCACGGCGACTTCCAATGGTCGAATCTGCTGATGCGCCAGGGCGAGCTGCTCGCGGTGATCGATTGGGAGCTTTCGCTGATTGGCGCGGTGATGATCGATCTCGGATGGTTCTGCATGTTCTGCGATCCGGATAGCTGGGTCGACAACGGGCTGAGGCCGGATAATTGCCTGATGCCCGACGAAATCATCGCGCTCTACAGCGACGCCGCCAGGCGCGATGTCACCGACGAAGTGCGATGGTTCCGCGCGCTGGCCGGATATCGCTTCGGCGTGATCACGGTGTTCAACCTGATGTTGCATCGGCGCGGCAAGCGGATCGATCCCCTGTGGGAACAGATCGGGCGCTCGGGCTCGCGCTTGTTCGAGCGCGCGCTCGAATTGCTGGAGTAGGTCGTTGTGATGCGCGCGCGATCTCGACGCACGCAACAGCCGGGAAGAAAAAAACCGTGAGAAGCGCGTCAATTGCGCTTCTCATGGTGGTTACGCCAATTCAGACTCTCCGCGCAGAATGATCATTCACCGCCAGTCCTGCAAGTGCGACAGATTCCAAAGCCGCTGCCGTTCTCGATGATAGAACCACACAGACTGGTCAGCTTGCTCAATTCCGACGCGCTCGGGGTTGTCTGATAGAAGGGAATCTCGGTGGTTGCGTACGAGCCAGCGACAGGGGTCGCATGGAGCGTGGTGCCCGACGCGCGCATTCCCGACACCAAATTGCGCGTGCTCAGCATCTCGGCTGAATTGCTACAACTGGTGCCACTGTGTGACGGGGTGCTGGCGACCAGCTTGACCGTGACTGAATTCGGAATCACGCCGGTTAGAGTGTTGACGGTAATATCCCGGTTGACCCCCAAATTATAAAGTCCGTCCGGCGTTGTCAGACACGAGCAACAGGAGATCATCTCCTCAGCCGGATCGAAGGCGTAAACGTTCACGCAGACGTTGCCGGATGGGTCGAGCCCACCCACGGTCCCGGCGTTGGTTATGTTTATATAGGATTCGCCGAAATTCAGGTTAGCCGCATAACCGACCTGAACTGCGTCCGACGGACCTATCGTGGGGGTGGCAGCATAGGCAAAAGGGGCAATCGCAAGGCTGGGGATCAAAGCCGCCAGCGAAAAGAGCGTCGCTTTTTTGGGCATAGTGGTGCCTCCTGGTTCCAGCGTTGGTAGGCCGCATTCCCGCCCTGGGATCGAAGAAATGGCAGACGCGAAGCAGGGCGGGCACGAGGGAAAACGTGCGCTTTATGCTATTTTTTTACGACTTTGTCAAGTTCTGACAGGCTGGGGCTTGTCTTGAGCTATTGATCTTGTCAGCAGCAATTTTTCTTTGTCCGCGACCGCCTATTTGCGATAACTTTATGCGAACACAATCAACAGATCGTGTTCAGCCGGATCCGCAAAATGGCCGGAATATTCAACGGACAGTTGCGTCGAATCGGCGAGCACAGTGGCTCAAAAAGGAAGCTTCTCCCTCGCGTCATCCTGAACGAAGTGAAGGATCTCGCGCGGTCCTCCGCGCGTGACATCAGCGCATTGGTATGAATCAAGACGAGCGCTTCGCTCACGCTTGAGAGCGCGGAGCGGAGATCGTTCTGCGAGGAAAGATGAGGACGGGTTCAGGGACTGGATGGCGCTCGATCGTCGGGCTCGCGCGATTTCACGCGCACTCGACTTACTGGAGCAAGTCGCCGTGATGCGCGCGCGAGATCGAGGCGTCGCGCTAACCTGAAGATTTGGAAGTTTCAACCGCGGCGTGCTTGGCGTCGGCGTCGAGCGCGGCGAACAGCGCGGTGGCGGCGTCTGGCGAGTAGGCGCCGGTCGCGATCGCCTGCACGCGCAAATCGGGACCGATCGCGATCACCGCAGCATCATCCGAAGGCGCGCCGACCTTCTCGCTCAATGCGCCTTCCCAGTCGAGCAGGACGTCGTTGCCTCCGCCCATCATCTTGACTATCCCGCTGACCACGCTCTGAGGCATAAAACGCATGCTGCTTGAGTCGAGCACCGGAACGATCAGAATCGGCTGTCCCTGCTGCTCGGTCCACTTGGCGAGCTTGGCGCCGTAGCGATGGCCGATCATGTCGCCCCATTGCCGGGTCTGGTCGGCGTTTTTCCGATTGCTGCTGAAGACCAAAAATGTACGATTCGGCAGCGCCGCCGCTTGGAAGTTCTGCCCGCCCACCGAGGGCATCCCGGACAGATCGAGCGTGCTTCCGGGTTTCAGCACCGGGTCGGCCGCCGCCGACTGAATCATCACGAGCACTGTCGCAAGCGCGAGGAGCAGGAAGGAACGCGGTTTTTGTCGCATGATCTTGGCTCCATCAATCGGAGAGCGCGGCGAAAACACGCTCGAACTCGGCCATCGCGGCGCGGTCGAACAATACCATCTCGACCTGCTCGAGCGCGGCCGAGCTTTTGAGATGATCGCGAATCTCCTCGAGCATCACCTGTGCGCATCGCGCGAGCGGAAAGCCCGCGATACCGGTGCCGATCGCGGGAAAGGCGATCGATTTCAATTGTTTGTCGGCGGCGAGCTTGAGCGAGTTGCGCGTCGCCATCCGCAGGTTGTGCTCCGATGTCAGCCCGCCGAGCTGCATGCTCGCGGCGTGAATCACGAATCGCGCCTTGAGCTTGCCGCCGCCGGTAATCGCCGCTTCACCGAGCGGGATCGGCCCGATGCGATCGCATTCGGCCTGGATTTCGGGGCCGCCCTTTCTGCGAATCGCGCCAGCCACGCCCGCGCCGAGCTGCAGATCGTTGTTGGCGGCGTTGACGATCGCGCCGGTGTCCGCGTCGGTCAAATCGCCCTGGCGCAGCACGATTTTCGAGCGCCATCCTCTAGTCATATCGAGCCTCTTTGTTATCGCCGCAAACCCAGGCGCTCCAACCATTATTGCATATCGGCGCATCATCCCAAGGAACGGCGGCGAAGCGCCGCGGCGGATCATGGCCGCGAAATTTGGGCTGGCACAAGCGCCCGGGGTTCGATAAACCAAGCTTGCGTGGAACTCGAGGAAATGCGCGAGCGTCTGCGAAGCTTTATCGCCGAGCAGGGTGGTTTCGATCGCGTCGAGATCGAAAACCTGAAGCCGATGGCCGGGGGCGCGTCGCGCCAGATACTCTCGTTCGACGCGGTGCTGGAGAAGGCGGGCAATACCGAGTGGCGCGGGATGGTGCTGCGGCGCGATTTGGCGGGCCACAAAATAGAAACTCGCCGCCACGACGAGTTCATGGTGCTGCGCGC
>DATJOQ010000471.1:0-10571 GCA_035506935.1 Binataceae bacterium (SeqCode)
TCAAAGTCGTGGGCTCCACCTGCGCCTCCGAATTGGCCGCCGGTCAGTCCTGCGCGTACTCTGTCACGTTCGAGCCGCAGAACGTGGGAAACAAACGGGGCGTGCTTCGGGTAAACCTTAGCACTCGCGTCGAGCCGCGAGAGGTCAAATTGCAAGGCACTGGAGTTCGCCACGCGCCGACTCCTACCGTCACGCCCTCGCGCACGCCGGCGGCCACTCCGAGTCCGACCGCCACCGCAACACCGATGCCGTCCTGCTGCGAGACAACCCCGGCGCCGACCCCAACGTCAACCTCGGCCTCCGCGATCGGTCCGCTCTCCGAGAACGGCTTCGGCACGGGCTCCGTTCCCGCCACCTCGATACCTGGCACGGTAGAACCTTCCGACAGCAATGAAACCGGGCTGCTGTTACTGAGCGTCGTAGCGATTGATGGCGAGGGATCGAGTTCAGCCACGATCAACCTTCCTACCGCGCCGGGTCCTTGGACTTTGATCGGCGACTGGTCCTGCAATAGTGGCTTCGGCAGCGAGATTCAGGTGGCTGCGGCCTATCGTTTCACCACCAGCGGTGATGCTTCCGGAACGCCGTTCACCTGGAGCTTCAGCAGTCCGTTCGAGGCCTCCGTGGTGAATACTCTTTATACCAACGTTAATGTGGCGAATCCGATTGACGTTCTAGGATCCTCCGCCTGCGGATTGGGTGATAGCGGTTCTGTCGTGGTGGCGCCCGGAATTACGACTACCAAGAATAGCGACATGATCGTGGCGCTGTTCGACGCTGCCGGAGCTAACCAATCCGTGATGTTGCCGCAAAGCGGCTCTGATTTGGGTCCGGTGATGAACGAGACCAATAGCGGAGAAGGACCCGCCAACTTCAACGCCTTCGGCGATACTTCCAACATCGGAACGTACAACAACGGTCGGTTCGGAGCGGCTGGATTATACGGGCCGTTCGCCGCGATCCAGGGAGCAAGCGGCGAGACGTTGGGAGTACTGCTCAGCCTCCAACACGGAATGTGATGCGCTCGACCTAAGTCTATCGAGAGAGCTATCGAGCGCCGGACGCGCTCTGTCGCCAGGTTGTCGCTCCTCAACAGCCGACCACCCGTCGCCTATCGAAGCATCTGCGTACGGCCGAGCAATCCTTGCGCCGAAGTAACGCAAGTCGGAAGATGTGTTACCCGGCACTTTGCACCACCGGCCAGCTACAGGGGGCTCTGGGACGAGACGAGAACCCTCCCGAGGAGGGTCGGCTTGAGGGCGATGGTAACGAGCGGTGACGCGGCTGTGGAATCCGCGCGCTCGAAAATCGAAACCCAGATATCCGCGCTGGCGATCGCGGCAGGAGTTTTTGTCGCTTATTTCCTTACCGGAAAACTTGGACTGCGCCTGGCCACCGTTCATCCGAGCGCTACCGCGGTATGGGCGCCTTCCGGAATCGCACTGGCGGCTTGTCTGCTCGTCGGATCTTGGATCTGGCCGGCGATACTGCTCGCCGCTTTTTTGGTAAACCTCACCACTTATGGTTCTTTCGCCACGTCGATGGCGATAGGGGTTGGCAACACGCTGGAGGCATTGACCGCCGCGTATTTGATCCAGCGCTATGCTCGCGGCGCGTCGGTTTTCAATCGCGCCGGTGACGCCTTCAGGTTTATTTTTTTCGCCGCCGTACTGAGCACGATGCTTTCCGCCACGATTGGCGTTTCCAGCCTCTGTTTAGGTGGATATGCGAAGTGGTCAAATTACGGATGGATTTGGTTCACGTGGTGGATGGGCGACGCGACCGGTGACTTGATAATCACGCCGTTGTTGCTGCTATGGGCGCGCGGTCCAACAGTGCCCTGGGACCGCAGCAAAATTTTCGAAGCCACCATATTCTCCGTGATCGTGGTTTTACTCGCGGGAGCGATGTTTGGTGGAATATCACCGACCTGGGCCGGACACGCTTTCCTGATAATCCCGATACTGCTCTGGGCTGCGTTTCGCTTCGGGCCGAGGGCTACCGCAACCGTGGTGTTCTTTTTGTCGATCGTCGCGATCGCGGGCACGCTCAACAGCATCGGTCCGTTCATCCAACACTATCGCCCTCATGAGTCGGTGCTTCTGATGCAAGCATTCATTGCGCTCATCGGTACCTCGAACCTGGTCGCGGCAATCGAGGTGGCTGAGCGCCGGCGTCTCGACGAGGCTCGATGGCGGCTGGCAGCGATCGTTGAGTCGTCGGAGGACGCGATCCTCGTGTGTTCGCCAGCCATGCAGATTACCGCGTGGAACACGGGGGCTGAGCGGATGTACGGTTTCACGGCCGCCGAGGCGATCGGAAAGCCGCTCAGCATGATGATACCGCCCGAGCGGACGGATGAACCGGCGAACGTGGTCGCGCGAATTAACAATGGCGAAACTATCGCGCCGTTCGAGACCGTGCGCAGGCGCAAAGATGGCTCGCTCGTCGATGTTTCAATATCGGTGTCGCCGGCAAGGGACAGCCACGGCCAGATAGTAGCCATATCCAGCACCGCCCGTGACATCACCCATCTAAAGCAAGCTCGCGAGGAGCGCGAGGCGTTGCTGCTCTCCGAGCGAGCCGCGCGGGAAACCGCAGAGACCGCCAATCGCGCCAAGGACGAGTTCCTGGCGATGCTCGGCCACGAACTGCGTAACCCGCTTCACTCGATTACGTTGGCGACGCAGCTACTCGACCGGCCGGAGCATTTGGAGAAAGCGCGCGGCATAATTAGCAGGCAGGGCCAACACGTCTCGCGGTTGGTTGATGATCTGCTCGATGCGGCGCGTGTCACCAGCGGTCGAATCGTATTGAATCGCACGCCGATAAACCTGGCCGCGCTGGTTGCGGAGTCGGTCGCGAGCTTGCGCGAGACCGGCCAACTTAAGAACCACACGCTCGACACTGAGCTCGAGACGGTGTGGGTTGACGGCGATCGTGATCGTTTATCGCAGGTGGTCGCGAACCTTCTCGGCAACGCTATCAAGTACACACCGTTGGGCGGCAAAATCACGGTGCGTGTGAAGGAGCGGGCGGAGGCCGTGATCGAGGTGCAGGACGACGGCGCTGGTATCGCGCCCGAGATACTGCCTTCTGTATTCGAGCTGTTCTCGCGCGGTCAATTTGGCTTGCATCGCTCGCCTGCCGGTTTGGGAATTGGCCTCACCCTGGTCAAGCGTATCGCGGAACTTCATGGCGGCCGTGCTCAAGCGGCCAGCGCGGGTCCGGGGCGCGGCAGTACATTTACAGTTGCGCTGCCGTCTATCGCTGCTCCGGCAGCGGATCGCGTGGAATCTGGCACGAAGTCCGACCAGACGGAGCGCCCGTGCCGTATCCTGCTGATTGAAGACAGCGACGACGCGCGGGAGAGCCTGAGGGCCTGGCTCGCGGGCTCGGGTCACGAAGTTTATGAAGCCCGCGATGGCCCATCCGGTGTGCGGAAGGCGCTTGAAGTCCGTCCCGACGTAGTCGTAATCGATCTTGGCCTTCCCGGTTTGGATGGTTACCAGGTCGCAGCCAGCATCCGCTCAGCTTCAAGTTGCGCTGCCGCAACGCTGATCGCGCTGACCGGCTATGGACAAAACGAGTATCGCGCCAGGGCCGAGCGCGCGGGATTCCACGGCTACCTGGTCAAGCCGGTCGACACCGACGCGCTCGAAAAATTAATCGCCGCGCGTCCGGCTGTAAATTCGGTCGCAATCTGACGCTCGAACCCGCCGATCGGGGCGGCGTCGCGATCAACCTGCATCGACGCTGCGACTTAATCCGTCTTTTAAACTCATGCGGCGGATAATTTCGTTATTCGCGATATTTTGTATACGGGTCGACAAGCGCTATCGTGGATTTTAGAGTTCGCGCACGCGTAATCGGTGAAGGCGAATTCCGGCGGCGTGATTTAATCCCACGATCGAGAAAGGCGAGATCAAAAAAATGGCTAAGAATAGTTTTGGTGCGCGCGCGGCGCTCGCGGTCAACGGTTCCAACTACACCATCCACAAGCTCGAAGCGCTGGAAAAGCGGGGATTCTCGCTCGGCCGGTTGCCCTACTCGATTCGAGTGATGCTCGAAAATGTGCTGCGGCGCGAGGACGGCCGAATCGTAACCGGCGAACAGGTCGAGGCGGTGGCGCGATGGAACGCGCGTGCAGTTACCGGCGAAATCGCGTTCATGCCGGCGCGCGTGCTGCTGCAGGATTTCACCGGCGTGCCGGTGGTGGCCGACCTGGCGGCGATGCGCGACGCGATCAAACGATTGGGCGGCGATCCCGCCAAGATCAATCCATTGCAGCCCGCCGATCTGGTGATCGACCACTCGGTGCAGGTCGATTCGTTTGGCACCACGATGGCTTTCGCTCAGAACGCGCGCCTGGAGTTCGAGCGCAACAAGGAGCGTTACCTCTTCCTCAGATGGGGCCAGCGTTCGTTCAATAACTTTCGCGTGGTGCCGCCCGACACCGGAATCGTTCATCAGGTGAACCTCGAATACCTGGCGCCGGTGGTGTTTACCTCTGCGGATCGCGAGGCCTATCCCGACACCGTTATCGGTACCGACTCGCATACCACGATGATCAACGGCCTGGGTGTGGTGGGATGGGGCGTCGGCGGAATCGAGGCCGAAGCGGCGATGCTCGGGCGGTCGACCTCGATGCTGATTCCGGAGGTTATCGGCTTTCGTCTAAGCGGCGAGCTTCCGCCGGGCGCGACCGCGACCGACCTGGTGCTGACCGTCACCCAGATGTTGCGTGCCAAGGGCGTGGTCAATAAATTCGTCGAGTATTTCGGTCCCGGTTTGTCGAATCTGAACGTCGCCGACCGCGCGACCTTGGGCAACATGTCGCCGGAGTACGGCGCGACGATCGGGTTTTTCCCGGTCGACGAGCAAACCCTCTCGTATTTGCGGCTTACTGGCCGCTCCGACGAGCACATCAAGCTGGTCGAAGCCTATACCAAGGCTCAAGGACTGTTCCGCACCGATAACGCGCCCGAGCCGATTTTCACCGACACGCTCGAGCTCGATCTCGGCGCGGTCGAACCGAGTCTCGCGGGGCCGCGGCGGCCACAAGATCGGATCTCATTGCGTGGCGCCAAAAAAGATTTTCGCACACAGCTCGCCAAGGAAGTAATCAAGCCGGACGGCGGAATCGACAAAAGCGTAACCGAACGCTGGATCGCGGAGGGCGGTAGCGCTGATGAGGCGTCGCTCGATCCTGTGCCGGTGTCGGAACTCGGCCACTTGGCGCACAAGGTCGAGATCCAAACCGAATACGGCCATGCCGCGCTAACTCACGGCGCGGTGCTGATCGCGGCGATCACGAGTTGCACCAACACTTCGAATCCGTCGGTGATGCTGGGTGCGGGGCTGCTGGCCAAGAAAGCGGTCGAGCGCGGCCTGCAGGTCAAGCCGTGGGTCAAAACCAGCCTTGCGCCAGGATCGAAAGTAGTCACGCAATATCTCAAACGGGCCGGCCTGACCGAGTATCTCGACAAACTGCGCTTCAACCTGGTCGGATATGGATGCACCACGTGTATCGGCAACAGCGGTCCGATCGCCGAGGGAATTGCGGCGGCGGTCAAGCAGGGCAATCTCGTGGCGTGCGCGGTGCTGAGCGGTAATCGCAACTTCGAAGGCCGCATCAATCCGGTGGTACGCTTCAATTATCTGGCCTCGCCGCCGCTGGTGGTGGCGTACGCGCTCGCCGGCACGCTCGATATCGACCTGGCGAATCATTCGCTGGGAAAAGGCCACGACGGCAAACCGGTGTACCTCAAGGACATCTGGCCGAGCCAGGCGGAGGTCAATGCCGCGATTCAGAGTGCGGTCACGTCGGAGATGTTTCGCAGCGAATACGGTCAGGTTTTTGAAGGCGACGATTTGTGGCAGAGCCTCACGATCCCGCAGGGCAATCTGTTCCGATGGGAATCGGATTCCACCTACGTCAAAGCGCCGCCTTTCTTCGACGGGATGACGCGCACGCCCGCACCGCAAAGCGATATTCGCGGCGCACGGGTGCTGGCGATGCTCGGCGACAGCATTACTACTGACCACATTTCACCCGCCGGCAATATCGCGGCGGACAGCCCTGCGGGAAAATATCTAATCGAGCGCGGGGTGCGTCCGCACGATTTCAACTCCTACGGCGCGCGGCGCGGAAATCACGAAGTCATGATGCGCGGCACCTTCGCCAATATCCGGCTCAAGAATCTCCTGGTGCCGGGCGTTGAGGGCGGCTTCACGGCGCATCTGCCGGACGGCGAAAAGACCACGATCTTCGAAGCCTCGGAGCAATACCGCAAGGAGGGGGTGCCGCTGATTGTGATCGCCGGCAAGGAATATGGTTCAGGTTCGTCGCGCGATTGGGCGGCTAAGGGCACGATGCTGCTCGGCGTGCGGGTTGTGATCGCCGAGAGTTACGAACGAATCCATCGCAGCAACCTGGTCGGGATGGGTGTGCTGCCGCTCGAGTTCTCGCCCGGCGAGACCCGCCAGACGCTCGGACTCACGGGCCGCGAGACGTACACGATTGAAGGGCTGAGCGCCGGGGTCAAGCCTGGGCAGCGGATCAAGGTTCGAGTCGAGGACAATGGGCGCGCGCGCGAGTTCACCACGCTTGCGCGAATCGACACACCCGACGACGTCGAGTATCTGCGACACGGGGGGATCCTGCCATACGTGATGCGCGAGCTGCTGAGCGCCTGACCGGGTTTGCCGGTCACGCGCTCGGCACCATCACGGACTCCAGTTGTATCGCCAGGCCGCTTTTGCGCGCGGCGTAGCGTGAAAGCTCGCCAGTCACCGACGGCGTTATCTCGACGATAGCTTCGGGCCGAAAACCGACCGATTCCGGCCCGCGCGTGCGCATCATTCCGAACATCGATAGCCGCAGCAAAGCGGCAACTCCCTGGTAATAGCGCAGACGCTGGAAGTCGACGGGCGCCATCGCGTGATACAGCGCGAGGTAGAGCGTCGTGAAGCTTCGCCGAAGGCAATTGCCGATCGCGTTGCGCCTCATCCAGCGCGGACGTTCCATGGTTGACGACGCCAGTATCGCGCTAGTGGTCGCGGCGTCCAGATGACGATCGCCGATATCGGTATTAACCCAATCGATAATTCCGGTGACTCGGATGCCGCTAACGACGGCGTTCTGCGGATGATAGTCCAGGTGAAGGACGGAGTTGCGCTGGCATGGAAAACGCTCGGCGCCTGCGCGCGCCCATTCCAGCATCGGCTCGAGCGCCGGCAGCGGACCCTCTTCGACCCGTTGAGCGATCGTGGTTAGAACACGATCGAGCAGGCGGGTAGGCGTCGGCGACGAGCCTCGCGCGAAGCCAAAGCGAGGCGGAAGCTGATCGAGACCCAACGCGCTGGGATCAAATCGATGGAGCAGGACGTGGGCGCGCACGAATGCGAAAAAAGCAAGCGAGAAAGCCTTAAACGCCTTCGGGAAACTGGTCAGTTGCAGCAATGGTCCGCCTTCGCTGCGGTCCATGATCAGGAAGGGAACGCCGAGCGGTTCGATTGCGCTCTCGTACAGGTAGGGACGCGGAGCGGGATAACCCGTTTTCGCCAGCGCGCGCAGTGTCATGTACTCGCGCGGACCTTTTTCGCCGGCGCTCGTTCCCTGGTAGAACCGCAGCACCATCGGTCGCCCCACGGGCATCTCCGCCTTGTCAGCCGCCGAGCCGAGGGCGAATTCGAACACCGTGGTCTCCCATCCGCTGGCGAGAATTTCAAGGCGAGAAATCTCGGCGCCGAGGTAATCGGCCAATCCCTGGCGCACGCGGGCCACATCCGGTGTCGTTCCTATCGTCATCAGGCGCAACTCGCGAACAGGTTCGAATACAATCGATGGCGTTCGACGTCAACCGCATCGATCCGTTTTGCGACCTGTATATTTCTTGTTATGACTTGCTGGCGCATCACGTGTTGTGGCGCTAAACTGATGACTGATCCAACATCCGTTTGAAAGTGCGAATGGCGATGTCCGTTCCAGCAAACAAGAAAGCGATGGTCGTGCCGCTGGACCAGGCGCGTTTGCGCTTGCGTCAGGTCAGTCCCACGCCTCAGCGCCCGCTGCGGTCGCGCCCGCGATGGGTCGTGATCGTCGCCGCGTCGCTGGCCGCGGTTCTGGTGCTGGGTGTACTTGCACGGCTGGCGCTGATCGATGCGGGTTCGAGCGGCTATTTAGTCGCGCTGGGGATGTTGGGAGCGATCGTACCACTAGGTCTGTTGTGGATAGCGAACCGCGCTCACCGCGACCCCCGTCAGCGTGTTACGCCGCCTGCGCCTTTGCGGCGGAATACTCCGGCAAGGCGTCGACCACCCTCGCGACCCTCTCGTTTCAAGCGCTCCTGATCGCCAAAAATTAGCGTAGTCGCGGAAGGCGCAGCGGCTGTGGACTGTGCCCGGCGGCTCAGTGTTGTAAGTTAGGCCCGTTCGGCGGTGGCAAAGGGCCTGGAGCGTTGCCGTCCTTTGCGCGGCGATGCTGCAGCGTAGACGATAGCAGCGGGCCGCTGGTATCGCTGATATCGATCGCGACGTCTACCGACAAACCCAGGCGCAATTGCTTATCCGCGGGCTCCTTCTGATCGAGCACGATTTTGACCGGGACGCGCTGAACGACTTTGACCCAGTTGCCGGTGGCGTTCTCCGGCGGCAATAAGGAGAAGGCCGAGCCCGTGCCGAAACTGATCGAATCGATGTGTCCATGATAGACGTAACCGGGATAAATATCCGCCTCGACATCGACTTTCTGTCCGACGCGCACGTCGGTGAGCTGGGTCTCCTTGAAGTTCGCGGTAATATAGAGGCTGTCGACCGGCACCAGGCTCATCAGCGGCTGCCCGGGTTGCACGCGATGGCCGAGCTGGACCGCCTTGCGCGTCACGATACCGTTCACCGGAGCGGTGATTCGCGTATAGCTCAAATCGAGCAGAGCGGCATTGAGATCAGCCTGCGCCTGCTCAACTATCGGCCGCGCGTAACGCGCGTGATCGTCGAGACTTCCTCCCAGCGCGGCCTTGGAGCGCTCCACTTCCTGCTGTGTGAGCTGTCGATTGGCCTCGGCCTGCTTGAGCGCGGTGTAGGCGTGATCGTAGTAGTCCTCCGACACGACTCTGGAGGTATGCAGCGCCTGCGCGCGCTGAAAGTCCAGCCGGGCCTGAAGCAGTTGCGCGTCGGCCAGCTTGACGCCGGCATCGGCCACTTGGAGTTGCGAGAAAAGCTGATCGACTATCTGATGCGCGCGTTCGAGCTGCGCTTGGTCGCGATCTACTCGCGCCTGGAAGTCGCGAGGGTCCAGTTCGAGCAGCAGATCGCCTGCATTAACGATCCAGTTGTCCTGGACGTAGAGCCGGCTGACCGTACCGGGCACCCGGGAGGAGATCAAATCGATATTGCCGTCGACATAGGCGTCGTCAGTCGAGACGTGAGTCGAGAAATAGCGGTAGTACCTGAGTACGTAAGGGACAGCGGCGATTAGCAAGATTACGACGCCAACCAGTACCAAAATGCGTCTGCCGGGAATCCAACTCATCCTAGTGTAACGATTATTATATTCTGCGGTTCAGCTGAGATCATCTAATGACAGCCCCCTGCGCAAGCGAGGCTATCCCCACACGCAAACGCTTGTCAAAGTTTGGACCCTGGGTCTGCGCGCGCGAAGAACGCGTGTGCGAGCGCAACCGCGCGATTACGGCGATCAATCAGGGGGAGGCTCTACGATCGAAATCTCGGGCGATCCCTCGGCGGTAGCGACTACATCGCCGTTGATGATCAGGTCGACGACGAACGGACCAATACGGGTAACCTGGAGAAACTGGCCGTCGACCTGGCCGTTAGGCCCCTCGAACAGCATCAGGGTTGGAACCGTGCCGTTGATGTCGAAGCCGGTCTCAGTATCCTCGATCAAGCCTTCGAACTCCTGGCCGGCCGGCGCCGACACGAAAAAACGCACGTCGGGGGACGCGGGCGCTCCGAGCACCGAGAGCGGTCCGGTCTGCACGAAGACGGTGCCTAGCGGCGCGCTGGTCGAGGCGAACTGAATTATGTTGTAGCCGTGAACCAGCTCGAGGCTTAGCAGCGAGTTGTCGTTGGTGTTCTTGCTGATACTCATCTTGATCGGCGGATGACTGTTGACCAGGATCACCTCGAGCGGCGCGGTCCCGCTGATCGAGTAAGACGCCTTGGTGTCGGAAATCATTCCGACGAAGGGTGTGCCGACGTCGCCGACCACGTCAAAGCTGGTTTGCGCGTTGACGCTGCCGCCCGCGACGCATCCGCCGAGTCCGCCGAACGTATTGCCGGTCGAGCCACTGACGCATCCTGAATTGTTGCCGCATCCCAGGAACCACCAGCATCCCGCCGCCAGCACCACTGCCAGAGCGGACGTGACCCAATTTTTGCTCATGGCATCACTACGGATTCAAGGGATAGCTGAGTCCAGTGTTGTTGCAGACACCCGGGCAGTAGCCCTGACCATTCGAGCATATCGGGCAAGCCGTTGCTGTCGGCACCGCGCTTGGCAGGACCATGGTGGGGACTGCGGTTGGGCTTGCTACCGGACTTGAGTT
>DATJOQ010000472.1:0-7449 GCA_035506935.1 Binataceae bacterium (SeqCode)
CCATCCTTGCGTCGCCCGACGAGATCAAGACCGAGACCCATGGGACGCGGGCGCGGAGAATTCAAGTACTCGCGACGATGGGCTACGTGGACGTCACGCAACCGCTCCGGCAGCAACATCTCGATTTTCTGACCGACCAGCTCGGCTCGATCGTAACCAAAAGTCTGGACGAGCTGCGGATTCGCGCTGACGATCGCTCCATGCTGATCCACGATCACGATTCCCTGAGCCGCGGATTCGAAAAGCGCCTGCGCGGTGGCAGCGCTCTCTTCGATCAGCGTGCGCGCCGCAGCGCTATAGTGTCGCGCGATGAGAAAAACGAGACCTCCGATCAGGACCACGAACAGCAACTGTTCGAGCAGATAAAGACCGAGAGAATTGACGAAACCAAACTGAACCATGATCGCATCCCGCGCTATGAGGACAAACATGGTCGGAGCTAGATATACGGCTGTGATCTTAAGCGGCTTGGGCGATTGCGGCCAAAGCTCCGCGAAAATTCTTTTCACGGAAATCCCCCTTTACGATCGCGGACGCTCGCAGGTTGCTGCGTCTATCCGCTACCATTTCTTTCCAACGGCTGAACGATACTAGTCAAGCGCTCAGGATCGAAGCGTCGACCTGAGCGAGCAACTCGCCGTGTAATTTTTTAACGGATTGTCCCAACACGAAAGCATCGAACATCAACGTTGGGATTCGACCACCACTGGCATGCTGTACGACCCAATGATACGAGAAGAGCAGGCCTATGCATGAGTTATCGGTCTGTCGCGGGATTCTGGACGCGGCCGAGCGCGCCCTGGACGATTTCCCCTCATCATCGCAAGTCGTTCGTATTATTGTGCGCGTTGGTGCGCAGGCTCATCTGACGCGCGACGGACTCGAGTATTATTTCGACTTGCTCAAACTCGGCACCAACTTTTCCGACACCAGGTTGATCGTGGAAGAAGCTTCACGCGGGCGCTGTGACGAATGTACCGCGGAGCTTAGCTACGATGAATTATCACTGATCTGCCTGGAGTGTGGTTCAGGCTCAATCGATCTTGGCTTCGCCAGCGAGATTGAAATGGTTGCGATCGAGGTGGTGGAGGAGCCCGCCCAGCGTTGAAATCGATCGTCCGCACCGTGGGCAGATTGACCAGCAAAGTTGTCGTAACGGTTCAAACTTCCGCGACGGTTTCGCCGAAAGCGTAAAAGTCTTTGATGTAGTGGCGAATCTGATCGGCGGCTGATTGACCGTTTCAATTTTTCTGCAGTCGCATAGGGGGGCATTCGCGTTGTGAGCGGTGAGCGCATCCTGATCCTGGATGATGAAGCGGACATGGTGGAAAACTGCCGCCGTGTGCTGAGCCACGACGGTTACCAGTGCCTCACCACCACCGACGCAGAACAGGCCCTTCGCATGATCGAGTCGGAGCCTCCAGACCTGGTGCTGACCGATCTCAGGATGCCCACCATCGACGGACTCGAAATGCTCGGCCGCGTGCGCGAACTCTCGCCGCGAACGCCGGTGATCATGCTGACTGCCTTCGCCACGGTCGAAACCGCGGTTGCCGCGGTCAAAGCCGGCGCGTTCGATTACCTGCCCAAACCGTTCACGCTCGATCAGCTCCGGGTCACGATCGAGCGGGCGCTGGGCCAGCGCCGCCTGACGCTGGAAAATCTTCATCTGCGCGAGCAACTCCAGGAAACTTACGCTTTCGACAATATCATCGGGCGCAGTCCCGCGATGGCGCAGGTTTTCGAGCTGGTCAAAAAAGCCGCGCGCTCGGAGGCCAGTATCCTGATCGTCGGAGAATCGGGAACCGGAAAAGAACTGATCGCTCGCGCGATCCATGTCAACAGCCGGCGCGCAGCGGAAGCTTTCGTGCCGGTCGACTGTGCGTCGTTACCCGAAAATCTGCTCGAATCGGAGCTTTTCGGACACGAAAAAGGCTCCTTCACCGGCGCGATGACGGCCAAGCCGGGACTGGTAGAAGTTGCGCATCGCGGCACTCTCTTCCTCGATGAGTTAGGCGAGCTGCCCGCCGGCTTGCAGGTTAAATTGCTGCGCGCATTGCAGGAGCGGCAGATTCGACGAGTGGGTGGAACCAAGCCGAACGATGTCGACATCAGGGTGGTGTCCGCCACCAACCGCGACTTGCGCGAGATGTCGAGCAAAGGCGCTTTTCGCGAGGAACTTTACTATCGAATCAATGTGATCGCGGTTGAACTGCCGCCGCTGCGTTCGCGCAAAGGCGACGTCGCCCTGCTGGCTCACGCTTTCCTGAAAAAATACGGGTTCAACCACACGACGCTGCGCGGATTCGACGTCGAAGCGATGGCAGCGCTGGAAGGCTATTCATGGCCGGGAAATGTGCGCGAACTACAAAACATAATCGAGCGTGCGTGCGCTCTGGCGGAGGGCGAAATGATCACACTGGATGATCTGCCGGAGCATATCCATGACTCGCAGCCTGTATCAGTATCGGCCGAAGGTCAGCAGGTTCGGCGCTTCGATATTTCATTCAGCCTCAAGGAAGCGCGCGAGAAATGGATGGGTGAACTGGAGACCGCGTACGTGCAGGATATCCTGCAGCGCAACGGCGGCAACGTTTCGCAAGCTGCACGGGCCGCGGGAATCGACCGCAAGACCTTTCATCGCCTGTTGAACAAACATCATCTGCGATAGATTCCCAATTCTGCGATGTCTTGAGACCACCAGGGGGTGAGGCGATCGTGGCAAGAGCGAACGAGATTTCGCATGATGGCAGCGCCAGCGAGGCTCGAGTGGTTCCGATCGGCGATATCAAATACCCGGCGCATCGCGAAGCCGACGTCGTGCTGCGCGACGGTTCGACCATCCGCATTCGCCCCGTGCGATCGGAAGACGAAGAGGCGCTATTCGAGTTTTTGCGCGGGCTTTCCGAGAACTCGCGCGCGATGAGGTTTTTCGCCGTGACCGGCGACAGCGCGCTCGCCAAGGAGGCTCGCCGCTCCGCCGACGTCGATTATGCAAACCGCTATGGCTTGGTCGCGACGATTGGCCCGGAGCAGCGAATCGTCGGGCATGCGCTCTATGTGGCGGACGAGCATGAGAGCGCTGAGGTCGGCTTCACTATCGCGGATGATTACCAGGGGCGCGGGCTGGGAACGGTGCTGCTCGGGCATCTGGCGGAGGTCGCCACGACCAACGGCTTCAAAGTGTTCAAAGCGCACGTGCGCCCGGAGAATCGGCGCATGGTCGACGTGTTCCGCGAATCCGGTTTTCCAACCGAGTTGCGCGCCGAGCCGGGCGAGCTCGAAATCGCTTTTCCCACCTCGCTCTCACAGGAAGCGCTCGAGCGCTTCGATCAACGCGAGCGAGTCGGCGCGGTCAATTCCCTGTTGTGGTTCTTCAATCCGCGGTCGATCGCGGTGATCGGAGCGTCGCGCCGGCGCGGGACTATCGGGGGCGAGATTTTTCACAATCTGCTGAGCTACGGATTTGCCGGAGTGGTATATCCGGTAAATCCGAACGCCGAAGTGGTGCAGGCGGTGCCGGCTTACAGGAGCGTGGAAGAGATTCGCGGCAACGTGGATCTCGGGATCATCGCGGTGCCGGCCGAGCACGCGCTCGATGCCGTGCAGCAATGCGCGCGCAAGGGTGTCCGGGCGCTAATCGTGATTTCTTCCGGTTTTGCCGAGGTTGGCGAAGCTGGTTACGCGCGGCAGAAGGAATTGGTGCGGCTATGCCGTGCGGCCGGGATGCGGCTTATCGGGCCCAACTGTATGGGACTGGTAAACACCAATCCCAAGGTTCGGCTCGACGCCACCTTCGCCCCGCAGACGCCGCCGACCGGACGAATCGGATTTTCCTCGCAGAGCGGCGCGCTGGGCTTGGCGATTCTGGAATACGCACACGCGCTCGACCTCGGAATCTCGACCTTCGTCTCGATCGGCAACAAGACCGACATCTCGGGCAACGATTTGTTGACCTATTGGGAATCGGATCCGGACACCGACGTGATCCTGATGTACCTCGAATCTTTCGGTAATCCGCGAAAGTTTTCGCACATCGCGCGGCGGATCGGGCGAGTTAAACCGATCGTTGCGGTCAAGAGCGGGCGGATGCCGGCGGGTGCGCGGGCAACCTCGTCCCATACCGGCGCGCTGCTGGCGGCATCCGATATCACGGTCGACGCGCTGTTCAGGCAATCTGGCGTCATTCGCACCGACACGCTCGAAGAAATGTTCCGCGTCGCCTCATTGCTGGCGCATCAGCCGCTGCCGAAGGGCCGGCGAGTAGGCATCATCACCAACGCGGGCGGTCCCGGAATTTTGTGCGCCGATACCTGTGAAGCACAAGGACTCCAAATCCCGATCCTGAGCGCCGAGACGCAAGCCCAACTGCAGGCTTGTCTGCCGGCGGAAGCAACCGTCATCAATCCGGTAGACATGATAGCGTCGGCGAGCGCCGAGCATTACCGTGAAGTTATCAGCATTGTGGCCGCTGATCCGGGAATCGACGCGCTTATCGTCATATTCATTCCTCCGCTGGTGACGCGAGCTGAAGACGTCGCGCGAGCGATCATCGACAACGCGCGCCAGTTGGGCAAAGCCAAGCCGATTTTGGCCGTTTGCATGACGGCGCGCGGAATCGCCGACCAGCTCAGAACGGCAGACGTTCGCGTGCCATCTTTCGATTTTCCCGAAGCCGCCGCGATAACTCTGGCCCACGTCGCGCGCTACGCCGAGTGGCGCTCGCGCCCGCTGGCAACGCCCCCCAAACTCGACGGAATCGCGCGTGATGAGGCTGCGGCAATAGTGGCGATGGCGTTGCGACGCGGCGAAGGATGGCTCGCTCCATCCGAAACGCTGTCGGTGCTTACCTGCTACGGCATCCCGTTTATCGAGCAGCGCGAGGTCAAGGATTGGGAATCGGCGGTGCTAGCTGCCGAGAAGATGGGTGGCGAGCTGGCGCTCAAGGCCGTCGCTCCTGGCCTGGTGCATAAAACCGAGTTCGGAGCAGTACGATTGCATCTCAAGAACGCCGAGGAGGTTCGCAAAGCGGCGCGGGAAATATCGGAGCGTCTAGCGCCCCTGGGCTACACGCCCACCAGCTACCTGGTGCAGCGGATGGCGCCGGAAGGAGTCGAGATGCTGCTCGGGGTTGCTCACGACCCCCAGTTCGGTCCGGTGCTGGCCTGCGGCGTCGGCGGCGTGATGGTCGAGCTGTTGCGCGACGTCTCGATTCGGCTCGCTCCGCTCACGCGGCAAGACGTGACCGAGATGATCAAAGGGCTCAGGACCTATCCGTTGCTTACCGGCTTTCGCGGCGGTCCGACCTGCGACGTCACGGCGCTCGAGGATGCGCTGCTCCGAGTAAGCATGATGGTCGACGACTTACCCCAGATTGCCGAGCTCGACCTTAATCCCACTTTTGTGCATCCGAACGGAGTAACTGTGGTCGACGCCAGAATCCGGGTGGCACCCTCCTCGCCACCTCGACCGCTTGGCGCGCGCGGTTGAGGGCCGATTGCGCAGCGCGGCCTAGCTCGATTGTGGCGTCTCGAGCGCGCGGCGGATTTCCGCGCTGAGGTCGGCATTCGAGAACGGCTTGGAAAGATAAGCGGTCGCGCCGTTAGCGATTGCCTGCCCTATAGTTTCTTGAGTGTGGTAAGCAGTCATCAAAATAACCGGTGTACGCGGCTGATGATCGCGAACGTAGCGACTAACGTCGAAGCCATCGCCTGTCGGGAGGTGCAAATCGGTCACCACCAGGTCGGGATGCTGCTCGTCGATCATTTTGATGGCCTGTGGCCCGTCGTGCGCAGTGAGGCAATCGTGCCCCAGCCGTTTGACCAGTCGCGCACAGGTACTCAACATGTCGGGTTCGTCGTCAATCAAAAGAATCTTGCGCGTCATTGGTTTCGGCTCCTTCGCAAGCCAAGCTAATCCTGGTCCCTTATTGTGCGCTCCGCATACAACTCTCAACCTCGCAACTCCAATGCCAAAAAAAGGCCCATATTTATGGCGTTTCTGCTTGGGCTAAAGGGGCGGTCGGTCTGCGATCGTGGCGCACGCGCCTCAGCGGTAACGTGATCTAAAATTTACCCAGGCTAACGGCCTGAGCGCAGGAGCTTAGGCCGGTATCGCGCGACTCGCTTTTAAATTATCGGCGGTGGCGAAGGACGGACGGGACTTTGCGCCGATCGCGAGAAAGGATATCGCGGCAAAGCCGAGCAGCATGGACATCGGCCATCCGATGAGCGTTGCCCAGAACGTGATGTCTCTAATCAGCTCGGTTGGCCGCAATAATCCCAGCAGGTTGACCACTATCAGAAGTTCGCCCACGACAAAGCTTGCGAGACCCAGCGATGCGGCGCGGTGCGGCGCCTCTCCGCGCAGGTA
This sequence comes from Binataceae bacterium (SeqCode), assembly GCA_035506935.1. Taxonomy (GTDB): domain Bacteria; phylum Desulfobacterota; class Binatia; order Binatales; family Binataceae; genus DATJOQ01. Next base: position 6,373 of record DATJOQ010000472.1, read on the forward strand.
AAGTCGCAGCAATATCGCGTATGGAAGAAGAAAAAGCGTCAGATAATGAACCCACGCCGTAGGAGCCAATAACACGGTTGCCACCACCCACAACGCGATAACGTGCTCGTCTCCGTCATCTGACAATCTGGAACTTTTTAGCGTCGCGTAGATGGTCAGCGCGAATACGGCGAGTTGAGCCAGCGCCACCACCACGCGCCGAGTCATTTCCAAGCCGGGTGACAGATTAGCCGCAAGCCCGGCCAGAGGACCGATATGGTGAGCGGCCGGGTACCAAAAAAGGTGCGAGATAATTGCGACCAATGCCACGTTGTTCATGCGTCCCAGCCAGTGCTGGCTGGTGACAGTCGGAATCGACGTGAGAAAATTAATGCTCCGGTCCACGCCCACGAACCCGAGCGTCACAATGCCTCCAATGGCGATAACTAGAACCACGTAGCAGAGGGCTTTCCACTGGCGCCGGAGCAGTAGATAGACCACGAGTAACAGGGGAAAAATTTTAAGCAGCCCGGCCAACCCGAGAATCGCGCCCGCCAGTGCCGGTCGGCCGGATTCCAGCCAGCGCATGAACAAAACGATCGCAAGAAGCATCAGGATCTGGGTCTGCGCCCAAAAGAAGTTATCCGTTATCGGCGGATAGAAGACGACCAGTCCAAGCAACAACACGCGCGATTTATAGTTCGCCGACAGTCCATCAAAAAGTAGATATATCGTGAGTGCCAGAGCTGCGATGTTGATCACGCTCCACAGGTAGTAGGCGGGAAGTGGATCGAGGAGAGTCAGCGGCTCGAAGCAAAGCAGAAACGTCGGCGGGTAAGTGGCCAGCGTAATGGTGCGGACGTCGAGCCCGAGCGAGGTCGCAACGGGTTTTATATCATCCAGGTACGGATCGGCGCCCTGACGCATCATCAAAGAGGACACGTAGTAGTGGCTGAAATCCAATCTGTTGCTGCGCCACGTGACCATCGTATTCAGCAGGCTCGCGGCGTAAAGCAGCGCGGCCACAAAGATAAGGATTGACGGTATCCGCGGCGGCGACGACCAGCGCGACACGGAAGCGTTATCGCCGCGCGCAGG
>DATJOQ010000473.1:0-10064 GCA_035506935.1 Binataceae bacterium (SeqCode)
TTGCCGCCTTCGATGAAGCTTTCGTATTCGACACCACCACCAAGGTTACAGTTGATGATGCCGCCAGGAACGACGTCGCCTTTGCAATCGGTCGTGACGTAGCCGACACCGGTCATATCGACGTCCTGATCGGGATCCCAGAAGAAGAAGGAATAATCACCTTTCAGGTTACATTTTCCCGGCAGGTTCGAGTTAGGACCCAGGAGAGTGCCAGTCTGCGAGAAGCCCTCGACCGCGCACTCTACATCGTAGCCGGCGTTTGTCGTCTGGGCGTTCGCGCGGCCGTACCCTAAGGCACAGAGGCCAAGGACGACTGCAAGCGACCAAAGTAACCTTGATTTGGCCATTTCACTACTCCTGTAGTCGCTAAGTTGACTGTGACGGACTAATACGGACTAATAGCGAGCCTTGCGCAAAAGGGACAATAAAGGGGGTACTACGAGTAGGATACATTGTCAACAAGTTGTTATCGCTGACATAAAGCGATCGCTACGCGTCTACGGTCGAGTCAGCAGCAGAATACGCAAAATGCCAAAATGTCGTACGCCAGTTGTCCGAATTTCGTAGCTATAAGCCAAAATTGATAATCATAGCCGATAGCGTCTTAACTGGATCTGGGCAGCGACTTTTTATCGCAACGGTAGCCAATCGCGATGTAACGAATTTTTAACGATTCTGTTCTCGGCTATCACCGCTCGAAAAACAGATACAGCGTCGCTAACCATCTATCTGTAGCGGAGTGGTCGGCAAAGACGCGCGAGGGCCGCATCCTTACGGATGAGGCCCTCGGTTCGTAGCGTTCGCTTAATAGCGATGGATTTGGTTGAGATCCAGCCCCAAAGGAGCTGCTCAGCTCACGTCGTCGGCACGGCCGATGGAGTTGGCGTTGGAGTTGGCGTCGGAGTCGGCGTAGCCGTTTCGCTCGGAGTGACGGTTGGTGTCGCTGTGGCCGTCGCTGTGACGGTGACAGCGGTCGTCGCGGTGGCCGTCACAGTTGGCGTTGCAGTGGCGCTCGCTGACGGCGAAGCAGCCGTCGACGATGTGGGCGTCGGCGACGGGCTCGCGCTGGCTGACGCGCTCACCGACGCAGTGCTCGTTGGAGTCGGAGAAGGTGTAGCAGTTGGCGTTGCGGACCCGGATGGGCTTGCGGTCGACGTAGGCGTCGGGCTCGCACCCGGGGCAGTGCCTACGATGAACTGGGCCGGATCGCAGGACCCGAGGATCTCGGTTCCACCCAGAGCTACCGCGAAGTCGATGGCCATCGCGCTGGCGTTGCCGCAAATAAGGTCGCTGCTGGTATCGAACCACAGATAGCCCGTGCTGCTCTGACAACCGTCGCCGAGCGTGTAACCACCTGTCACGATTTGAGATAAGGACTCGGAATGGTCGCTATGGCAGGAGCACTGTCCGCCAGTGACGTGACCAGCGCCGTCCACGCAGACCGTGCAATCTCCGACGTAACTGTCATTCGGTACGAAGAAACGCAGATCGTAGCATCCGCTGATTTGGCCGGCGTAGCACTTATCGGCGCGGCCGGTGATTGTGTAGTTGTAGCCGACTTGAGGAATAAGACCGCTGCCGGCTTTCTCCTCTCCGTCGCTGTTGAACAGCACGCTCCTGCCATTTCTGACCACCGATATGTCGAGCTCGAGCGCGTTTTTATGGGTGCCGCAGATGCCGTCTGAGCTGCTCGATTCGATCAGCATAGTGCCTTCGCCATCGCGCTCCAAAAAGACGTTGCCGCCTTCGATGAAGCTTTCGTATTGCACTCCTTTGCCAAAATTACAGTTGATGATTCCGCCAGGCAGGACGGCACCGGAACAATCCGCCGACACATAGCCAACGCCTGTCATATCGACGTCCTGATCTGGATCCCAGAAGAAAAATGAATAGTCGCCTTTGAGGCTGCATTTTCCGGGGAGCGGTGGGGTTTTTCCCAAGACAGTGCCAGCCTGCGAGAAGCCTTCGACTGCGCACTCGATATCGAAACCAGCGTTTGCTGTTGAGGCATTAGCGCGACCGTACGATAAGACGGAAACGCCTAACACGACTGCCAGGGACCAAAGTAAACTGAATTTGGCCATATCTCTACTCCCGAGTTCAGAACGTTTAAGTCAGACGGACCGATAGCTAGCTTTGCGCAAAAGGAACAAAAAGGAACTGCAAGGAACTACAGAGAACTACGAATTGAGTACTACGAATAGAATATATTGTCAACTAATTGTTATCGCCGATATTAAGCGGTTCCTACGTATCTACACGTAATTCAGACTGCAAAATATGCAAATAATGAGAGGCTATCCGTTATTTGTCCGACTTCCGGAGTTATAAGTGAAAATAGATAATTGTTGACTATACTATCATTTAGCTGGTTGATTGACTGAGTATTTGAATCGCAATGCGATGTAATGAATTTTTTAATCGCTCTATTCCTTGCTATCGCCGCTTAAAAGTGGTTCGCAGCGTTTCGCGTGTTGGACTTAAATGACGGCTGAAGGACCGCTATAATCGGCCCTCGATGGCGCATTGCAACAACAAATCACTGAAGCTGATTCTGGTCAGGCACGGCGAGAGCGAGGGTAATCGTGATCGTCTCTTCACCACTTCGCCGAGTGCGCGTTTGACCGAGTTGGGGCGCGAGCAGGCGTTGCAGGCGGCAAGGCTAATCGCGCGGACGTTCCAGCCGCAGACGATCGTTGCCAGTCCCTACGCGCGCGCGCGTGAGACCGCGGAGATTATCGGTCGCGAGCTGAGCCTCGAGGTCGTGGTTCAAGAAGGATTGCACGAACAGAGCTACGGCGAGTTGGCGGGCAAGGCGTACGACGTGGTGTTCGATGATCCGGGGTACGACACCACGCGTCCGTGGCTTTATCGCCCGCCGGGCGGCGAGACGCGCGAAGAAGTTCGCCTGCGCGTCGCGCCGGTGTTCGAGAAGCTGGCGGCGAGTTGCGAGGGCGAAGTGGTGATCGTGAGTCACGGCGGCGTGATGCAGGCGTTATGGGCTCACGTGGCGGGCCAGTGGGAGGCCGCTCATCTGCCGCCGAATGCGGGAATCGTGTTGGTCGAGTACGCCGACGGGCGCTTTTCGACGCCGCGAATTATCGCGGAAGGCGACGCGACTGTCCGCACAAGCCATCTCTAGATCATTCGACAGATCTTAGTCGCGCCCAGGCGTTTGCCGGATTCAACGTGGCCGTGTTAGCTAGCGCTATCGCGCGAGGCGCGTAGCCGCCGTCTTCGAGGACCTGTTCAAGTTGCGGATTTTAGATGCTGAACTGACGCTTGCTCTCGATCGCCTGGAGCAGGAGGCGCTGCGCCGGCGGCTTCGGGTAATCGAAAGCGCACACGGCGCGGAGGTCGAGTTCAACGGCCGCCGCATGCTGATGTTTTCGTCGAATAATTATCTCGACTTGGCGGCTCATCCTGCGGTCAAGCGCGCGGCGGTCGAGGCGGTCGAGCGCTACGGCGTCGGTGCGGCGGCTTCGCGTTTGGTGGCGGGAAGTATCGAGCCGATTCACCGTCTCGAGCAAAACCTTGCGCGATTCAAGAAGGTCGAAGCGGCGCTGGTGTTCGGCTCGGGCTATCTCGCCAATATGGGCGCGATCACGTCGCTCACCGGTCCCGGAGATGTCGTCTTCAGCGACGAGCTCAATCACGCGAGCCTGGTCGACGGATGCCGCCTGAGCAAGGCGGCCGTAAAAATCTTTCGCCATCGCGAAGTTGCTCATCTTAGAGCCTTGCTCGAGGAGCCGACGAGCGCGAAGCGGCGGCTAATCGTGACCGACTCCGTGTTCAGTATGGACGGTGACTTCGCGCCGCTTAGTGAGATCGTCGAGCTCGCGCGTGAGTTCAACGCCGCGGTGATGATCGACGAGGCGCACGGCGTCGGCATGGTCGGTCCAAGGGGCGCCGGGCTCGCCGCCGAACTCAGTTTGGAAAATGAAATCGACGTTCAGGTCGGCACGCTGAGCAAGGCGTTGGGCGCACAGGGTGCATACGTCGCCGGATCGCGCGCGCTGATCGATTTCCTGATCAATCGGGCGCGATGCTTCATCTATACGACGGGACTGCCACCGGCGATCGCGGCGGCGGCCGACGCCGCTTTGAAAGTGATGATCGAAGAGCCTGAGCGCCTGGTGAAGCTTCACGACAACGCCGCCTACTTGCGCACAGCGCTGATCGCCGCGGGCTTCACACTGGCGCCGACAACCTCATCGATTCTGCCGGTGATGATGGGTAGTGCGCAGAATGCGCTCAAGATGGCCGAGCGGTTGTTCGCGCGTGGCGTGTATGTGATAGCGATTCGCCCGCCGACCGTGCCGCAAGGCAGCGCGCGCCTGCGCGTGACTCCAACGGCAGGCCATAGCCGAGCCGACCTCGACCGCGCGGTCGCGGCGTTTATCGAGTCGGGGCGCGAACTCCGCCTCATCTGATCGAGGGATCGTCTACCGGCGCATGAGAAACGAGCGAAAGGACGCCTTGGTACAAGCCGACCATCGCTATCTCTGGCATCCGTTTACCCAGATGAGAGCGTGGATGGAGCAGGAGCCGCTGATTATCGAGCGTGGGGAGGGGAATTATCTTATTGATGTCGACGGAAACCGCTATCTCGATGGGGTTTCGTCGCTGTGGTGCAACCTGCACGGCCATCGCAAAGCCGAACTCGATAGAGCGCTCAAGGCGCAGATCGATCAGATTGCGCATTCGACGATGCTCGGGATGGCGCACGCTCCCGCGATAGAGCTCGGACGGAAACTGATTGAAATCGCTCCGGCGGGGCTTACCCGCGTTTTCTACTCGGACTCCGGCGCCGAGGCGGTCGAAGTCGCCGCGCGTATTGCGATTCAGTACTGGCAACTCGCCGGGCAATCCAACCGTACGCGCTTGCTCACGCTGACCGAGTCGTATCATGGCGATACGGTTGGGTCGGTGAGTCTCGGATATAGCGAGCATTTCCATCGCCACGTGCGCTCGATGCTTTATCCGGTGCTCAAGATCGATCCGCCGCACGTATTCCGCTTTTATCGCGGACTGTCGGCGGAAGCGGCGGTCGACGCAGCTTTGGCGTCGGCGCGAGAGGTTATCGCAAAGAATGGGAACGAGCTGGCGGGATTAATAATCGAGCCGCTGATGCAGGGCGCGGCTGGCATGTGGGCGCATCCGGCGCGCTATCTGGGCGAGCTCACGGCAATGATCAAGCAGGCGGGTGCGCTGGTTATCTGCGACGAGGTGGCGACCGGGTTCGGCCGCACGGGAAAGATGTTCGCGTGCGAGCACGCGGGCATGCGGCCCGATATGCTCTGCCTCGGCAAAGGCATCACCGGCGGATATCTGCCGCTGGCAGCGACAATGACAAGCGAAGAGATTTTCTCAGCATTTCTTGGAGAGCCGCACGAGTTTCGAGCGTTCTATTACGGACACACCTATACCGGGAATCCGCTCGGAACCGCGGTCGCGATTGCCAATCTGAAGATCTTCCGCGACGAAGCCGTGCTCGAGCGCATCCAGCCGCTAATTGCAAAACTCAAAGACGGTCTCGCACAGCGCTTCGGCGATTTGCCGCACGTCGCGGATATTCGGCAATGGGGCATGATGGCGGGGGTCGAGCTGATGCGCGATCCGCAAAACAGGATTTCTTACGATGTGAGCGAACTGATTGGCGTACGCGTGGCAAAAGCGGCGCGGAAACAGGGCGTCGCGATTCGGCCGCTGGGCGACGTGATCGTGTTCATGCCGCCGCTTTCAATCAACGCGGGAGAATTGGATACGCTTTTGGATGTGGCGGCGGAATCGGTTCGAGAGATTGCAAACGTGTGAAGGAGAAAAGAGGGCGCGGCGCCCCCCTTGAATCAAAACGCCAACGTGCGCGCCTGATCACCGCGCCCTCGAATTGATTCGCAGGCTTTAAGCGCATTTGCGCCTCTATATTTGCCAAAAACTCGCATCAATATGCAGATCATGACCAACAAAAATTGTTAAGATTTTGTGTAAAAGAGATTCCATGGCTAGTGATTTATCAGCTTCTTTCGGCTAACCAATTCCGAGCCGATTTTGGGCACCAATTACCTAATCACTGGAACGGACACCGGGGTGGGTAAGACCACCGTCGGATGCGCGCTGGGGTTCGCCCTGCGAGCACGCGGTCTGCGCGTCGGGGTGATGAAGCCGGTCGAGACCGGCGTCGAACAGATGCCGATGGACGCGGTCGCGCTGAAGAGCGTCTCAAGTGCGCAGCATTCGCTCGAGATGATTTGCCCGTTTCGTTACAAGGCGCCGTTGGCGCCGGCAGTAGCGGCTGAGACGGAAGGCGTGCCGCTTCCTGATTTAAGTCGAATCAAAACGCTATTCTCAGAAATCGCGGCGTCCAGCGATGTGGTTTTGGTCGAAGGCGCCGGTGGATTGACGGTGCCGATTACCTGGGAGGCGAATTACGCCGACCTCGCGCGCGAGCTGGATCTGCAAATTGTACTGGTGGTGGCGAATCGGCTCGGATGCATCAACAGCACGTTGTTGACGCTGGATTACGCCGCCCGCCGCGCTTTGCGCGTCAAGGGCTTCATCCTTAATCAAGCCCAGAAAGACGATTCGCCCGCGGTCGCAACCAACGCTGCTACTCTTTGCCGGTTGACCGCTGTCCCGTATCTGGGCTCGATGCGTTACCAGGAGCCGCTCGGCCTCGCGATCGTCGAGCAGTTCCTCTGATCGCGCGGCAGTCTCAGCGGCCCTTGGTTAGTGGTACACCAATTCCCTTGAGGAATTTGCTCCGCGCCTCCATCGGATCCTTGGCGACGGCGGCGTTATAAGCGTTCATGGTCGCACGTCCGTCTTCACTGCACATCACGTCGCGCATCTCGGCACGCTCGATCATCAGGCCGGTTTCGAGATCGTGATCCATACCGAGGTAAACCGCGCGCTTGATCGCCGCGACCGCACGCGGTGCGCGCTGGCTCAACGTGCGCGCCCATTCCATCGCGAACGGCATCAACTGCTCAGGAGGCAAGACGCGATTCACCAATCCCATCCGCTCGGCGTCAGCGGGAGAGTAAACGTTGCCGAAGAGCATCACCTCGAGCGCGCGCGCGCGTCCGATCAGGCGCGGCAGCCGCTGCGTGCCGCTGCCGCCGGGCAGAATTCCCAAAACCGCCTCGGGCAGGCCAATCTGAAATGGGCCGTCAGCCGCGAGGCGAAAATCGCAACCCATCGCGAGCTCATACCCGCCGCCCATACAATCGCCGTTGATCGCTGCGATCACCGCCTTCGGCATCAACATGATCCGGTTCAACATGCGATGGAATCCGGACTGAATTACGGGAAATGTGCGCGCGCATTCGGCCGGATCCGCCGCCATCGCCGCCAACTCGTCGACGCTGTAATGGGTGATGAACTTGCCTTCGATGCCGCCCGCGATCACGATAGCGCGCACACTTTCGTCGCCCTCGGCCTTGCCGATACATTCGAGCAGGTCACGGCACATCGGGGCCGTCATGTAGTTCATCGGCGGATTTTTGAGCGTCCAGACCTGAATTTGCTCCTGCTTCTCGATGTCAATATACTTCATCGTGCGCTCCTCGTTGCTCGCGACTATCGCCAGCGTGCGGCGCTGTCAACCCTGAGCACACTTCAGTCGTTCTATTTCTGTGCACGAGCCCCGATGTGACCCAGGCTCGCGCGCGGGAGCAAATCGAAATGAAAATCGATATCGACCTCAAAGCCGGATTTCTGCAAAGCTTGAAACGCGATGTGCTGGCGACGCTCACGCCTGAGGAGCGGGTGGTGATCGAGGTCTCGACCGGGGAAATCGGCAATAAGCCTGATGCGGTCAAGCTCGGATGGCTCAAAATGCGGACCAAGGAAACCTGGACCAAACAGCGCTACACCCGAGCCTTGAATCAAACCGTGAAAAAGCTGCGTGACGCGGTGGCGGAAGCCAGCCGCAAGGATGGGGAGCCGGGAGCCTGAATCGCGCGGTCGGTGCTGTTGTCAGTACTGTCGTTTCTGCTGATTGAATCACGCCTCACCGCTCTCGCGAGGGTGTACACCGTTTGATAAACGATGTTGAGTGCGTGGCGAACGAATCAAGCTGACCCCAATCGACGCGAGTTTTCTCGCCTCCGAGAGCGCCAATGCACCGATGCATACCGGCGCGCTGCTGCTACTCGACGGTTCGGTCTCGTTGCCGCAGGTGCGCGAAGTTATCGACCGAAGTCTGGCGCGGATGTCGCGTCTGACCAGCCGCCTCGAAGGGTCCGGCCCTGGCGCTGAAGCCGCGCTCGAACCCGATTCAAGTTTCGACGTCGAACATCATCTCCATCAGATCGCGGTTTCGCCGCCGTACAAGAGCGCGCAAGTGGCGGATGCGGCAGCACGCGTGTTCGCGCGGGCGCTTAGGCGTTATCGGCCGCTATGGGAAATGACGCTGCTGTGCGGCAAGGACAGCGGGCGTGCCGTGCTCGGCAAGCTGCATCACTGCGTCGCGGACGGAATCGCTGGTGTCGACGTGCTCGAAGGCCTGTTCGGGGCTCAGAATGGAATCAGATCGGTCGGTGCACCAAACAGAAACGGGAACGGCGCGTTCGCGGAAGCGGCCGAACGAGTAGCCGCGCTGAATGAAACTCCGACGGGCCTGACGTTCGATCAGATTCTGCAATGGCTGGGGCGGCCGTTCGCCGCGCGACAAAGAATCACCGAAGTTATAAAGGGTGCGGCCACGATGGCGGCTGACGTGTTAGATCTCGCGCCGCGACTGCCGTTCAATGGCCGTCTGTCGACCTCACGCAGAATCGGATGGTTCGAGATCGACGGCCTCACGCTGAGGGCGATCAAGCGGCGCTTCGGATGCACGGCGAACGACGCTGTCCTCGCGATCATAACCGGGGGCGTGCGTTCATACCTGCGCGTGCTCGGCTATCCAATACGCGAGCGGAGCCTGCGCGTGCTGGTGCCGGTCAGCATGCGCCGCCAGCGTCATGGCCTACGTAGCGGAAATGAAGTTTCGCTGCTCGTCGCACCATTGCCGGTATCGATCGCGAGCGCCTCGGCGCGGCTGAAAGAAATAATGCGCCTGACGCAGGAGCTTCGAAGCTCGGGGCAGGCGCGGATGCTCGCGCGAGTGAATGAAACCGTGTGCAGCCTCGCTCCCGGCTTGTTACCGATCCTCGGTTCGATCGTATGCAATCGCGCGGTGAATCTGATCTGCAGCAACGTGCCGGGTCCGCGAGGGATACTCGAAGTCGCCGGCCGCAAGGTCGAAACTTTGGTGCCGCTGGTGCCGATACCCGACGGTATCGGTCTCGCGTTCGGCGCGATGACTTACGCGGGTCGGCTGTGCCTCGGGGTCACCGCGGACGCGGGCCTGGTCGATGATCTCCGCCCAGTCCTCAACGGGCTTAGACAAAGCCACGCGCATCTCCGCCGCGCCGCTGGAATCGGCAAGGATCCGTGATTCTCGTTAGCGTTCGATTCGGGCGATGCGGCGTTTGCCGACTTCGAGCAGGTGATGCTCGCCGGGCACGAAGCGGAAATTCACGTCGGTCACTGGTGCGCCATCGACGCGAACGGCTCCTTGGCTGAGCAGCCGGCGCGCTTCGCTGGTCGAGGGCGCGAAGCGAAGCTGTTTCATCAGCTCGCAGATCCACAACGCTTCGTTGACCTTAAACACCGGGACATCGTCCGGGACTTGGCGCTTCTGAAACTTGGTCTCGAAGTAGCTGCGCGCGCGTTCCGCCTGTGACGCGTCATGCAATTCCGTTACGATCTGTTCCGCGAGGCGCTTCTTCGCTTCCATCGGATGAATCGCGCCTGATTTGATTCGCGCGATTTCATCTGGCGCAGTGTCGGTCAGCAGCTCGAAATATCGAATCATCATCTGGTCCGAGATCGACATCAACTTGCCAAAGACTTCTTCGGGCGCCTCGATGATGCCCACGTAGTTGCCGTACGACTTCGACATCTTGCGCACGCCGTAGAGGCCTTCCAGCAGCGGCATCGTGATCACCACCTGCGGCGGCTGGTCGAAGGCGCGCTGCAGCTCGCGGCCCATCAGCATGTTGAATTTCTGGTCGGTG
>DATJOQ010000474.1:0-12741 GCA_035506935.1 Binataceae bacterium (SeqCode)
GCTGATCGAAAATCCGGCGCTCACACTCGAGCAGATCCTCGATATCATTCCCGGGCCCGACTTCCCGACCGGCGGCCAATTGCTCGGCAAGCAGGCCGTGCGGCAGGCCTATCTCAACAAACGCGGCATCCTCACGATCCGAGCGCTAGCGGCGATCGAGACCGACAAGCGCAGCAATCGCTCGTCGATCATCGTGCGCGAAATCCCCTACCAGGTGAACAAGACGCGCCTGGTCGAGCGGATCGCCGAGCTGGTCAACGACAAGCGGATCGAGGGTATCAGCGATCTGCGCGACGAGTCCGATCGCGACGGCATGCGAATCGTGATTGAGCTCAAGCGCGACGCCGAGCCCAAGGTGGTGCTGAACCAGCTCTACAAGCTGACCCAGATGCAGGAGAGCTACGGCCTGATCATGCTCGCGATTCACGAGGGGCGGCCGCGCGAGCTCAGCCTGCGCGAGATGCTGGTCGCGTTCCTCGACCATCGCAAGTACGTCCTTATCCGTCGCACCCAGTTCGAGCTGCGCCAGGCCGAAGCCCGGCTTCATATTTTGGAAGGCCTGCTGATCGCGCTGCGCAATCTCGACGCCGTGATCAAGCTGATTCGCGCAGCCAAGGACGCCGATACCGCGCGTACCGAGCTGATGACGCGCTTCAGTCTGACGCAAATTCAGGCGCAGGCGATTCTCGATTTGACCTTGCGGCGCCTGACCTCGCTCGAGCGCGAGAAGATCGAAGCCGAGCACAAGGAGACCTCCGACGCCATCGCGCGGCTCAAAAAGATCCTGGGCGACGATCGCGAGCAGATGAAGCTGATCGCGGCCGAGATAGAGGATTTGCGCAAGGAGTTCGCCGATCCGCGCCGCACCCAGATTATCGAAGCCGAAGGGGAATTTTCGATCGAAGATCTGATCGTCGAAGAAGACGTCCTGGTCACCGTGTCGCACGGCGGATATATCAAGCGCACACCGCTCTCGCTCTACCGCACGCAGCGCCGCGGCGGCCGCGGCAAGATCGGCGCGACTACCGGCGAAACCGATTTCGTCGAGCATCTGGTCGCGGTCTCGACTCACGATCGCCTGTTTTTCTTCACCAGCGCCGGCAAGGTCTACGCAATCAAGGCCTACGACCTGCCCGAAGGCGGACGCGCCGCAAAAGGCCGCTCGATCGCGAATCTGTTGAGCCTGGGCGACGGAGAAACACTCTCCGCCTTCATTCCCGTGCCTAAGGACCTTGCGGGCAAGTACGTGATGTTCGCCACGCGCCGGGGATTGGTCAAGAAAACCGAGCTAAGCCAGTTCGAAAACGTCCGTTCTTCGGGAATTATCGCGATCAATCTCGAGGACGGCGACGCTCTGATCGGCGCCAGAATCACCGACGGCAATCAGGAGATCGTGCTTTCGACGCGCGAGGGCCAGGCGATCCGGTTCAAGGAGGAAGAGGTACGCCCGATGGGCCGCGGCACCTACGGCGTGATCGGGATGGAACTCGAAACCACGACCGCGAAGCAAGGCAAGGAGATCATGCTCGGCACCGACGAGGTGGTCTCGATGGCTATCGCGCGCGACAGCGAGACCTTGCTGACGGTTTCGGAGCTCGGCTACGGCAAGCGCACCGAGGCTTCCGAGTATCGGCTTACCCATCGTGGCGGCAAGGGCGTGATCACGATGCAGGTGACTGAGAAGACCGGCAAAGTGATCGGCGTGCGACAGGTCGGTAGCGACGATCAGGTGATGCTCATCACCGACGGCGGCAAGGTGATCCGGCTGCGGGTCAAGGATGTGCGCATCATCGGCCGCAACACGCAGGGTGTGCATCTGGTGCGGCTCGAAGCGGCCGAGAGGGTCCGCGCCGTCGCCGGCTTGGCGGAGAAGGAAGAAGAAAACGGCGATTCAAACGGCAACGGCGGCGAAGAGGAATGATCTGATTCGGTATCGTCGCGCCTGCGCCTGAATCCGCTCGAGCAGGCGGGCAATTTTGAGACTTCTTACCTCTTCGGTTCTATAGGCTACTGAGTCTTCATCAGCACCGAATCAGAGTCCTTCAGTATTTTTTCATCCCGGATTCTTACCCTGCATAAGCCCTGTCGGCAGCCGACAGCGCACGTCCGCGCACGATCTCCATCCCCATCCCGCCGAGAATTTCTTCAAGCGCGTTCAGCACCAGCATCACGTTCTCGCGCCGCGACGATTCACCCATCAGACCGATTCGCCATACTTTGCCTTTGAACGGTCCCAGCCCTGCGCCAATCTCCATGTTGAAGAGGCGCAGCAGTTCACTGCGCACCTTGGCTTCGTCGATTCCGTTCGGCACCACCACCGCCGTCAGTTGCGGCAGCCGATAGCCCTCCTGTGCCGCGAGCTCGAGTCCCATCGCGCCAAGCCCGGCGTGTAGCGCGCCGGCGTTAACCCGATGACGTTTCCAGCGCGGCTCGAGTTCTTCTTCGATCACTATCCGCAGCGCTTCGTAGAGTGCGTAATTCATCGAGATCGGCGCGGTATGATGGTAGAGCCGATCCGGTCCCCAGTAGTGCTCGATCATCGAAACGTCGAGATACCACGAGCGGCATTTTTGTTTGCGCTTGCGCACAACTTCCATCGCGCGCTCGCTGATCGTGAACGGCGCCAGCCCCGGTGGCGCGCCGATACCCTTCTGCGTGCAGCTGTAGCAAGCGTCGATTCCCCATTTGTCGATCTCGACCGGCACGCATCCGAGCGACGTCACCGCGTCCATCACCATCAACGCGCCGTGCTCGTGAGCCAGCCGCGCGATCTCCTCGATCGGCTGATGGACGCCGGTGGAGGTTTCCGCATGCACGATAGCGACCAGCTTCGGGCGCTTCGCCGCTTTGATTGCGACCGCGATCCGCTCTACTTCAACGATTCGGCCCCACTGCGTCTCAACCTTGTGAACCTTGGCGCCCAGCCGCTCGCCGACGTCGGCCAGCCGCTGTCCGAACACTCCCGCTACGCCGACGATCACTTCATCGCCTTCTTCGACGAAGTTGGTCATCGCGGCTTCCATCCCCGCGGAGCCGGTACCCGAAATCGGAAAGGTGATCTCGTTGTTGGTGCGGAACACGATCCGCAGCATCTTCTTGAGCTCTTCCATCACCTTGACGAAGTCAGGATCAAGATGACCGACCATCGGCGACACCATCGCCTTGATCACTCGCGGATGGATATTCGATGGACCGGGACCGAGCAGAACTCGTGCGGAAGGGCGCAATTCTGGAAACGAAACCACTATGAAATCTCCTTTCTCGGCCGTCGCGCCCAAAGGGCATCAGACCGAGCCTGCAAACGTCCTATTATGACCGCTGCGCCACGCGGAACAAGGCAAGGATGACGCGCGCACCGGGCAACGCACGGCGACGGCCAGCGTGCTAGAGTGACCGTGATCATGACTAGCAACGGATCGGTGAAGTCGTTGGACCCCGCTCTAATCAAGCAATTCCGTCAGATCGTTGGCGACGACGGTGTCGTCTCGCGCGAAAGCGAGCTTAAGGTTTACGAGTGCGACGGTTGGACGATCGAGAAAAGTACGCCTGAGGTTCTGCTATTGCCGCGCACCACGCAGCAGGTAAGCGAGATCCTGCACGCGCTGGATCGCGAGCGAATCGCCTTTGTGCCGCGAGGCGCGGGCACCGGTCTTTCCGGCGGATGCCTGCCACTGAATGCGCCGGTGATGGTCTGCACGTCGCGGATGAATCGGATCCTGGCGATCGATCTCGCCAATCGGCGCGTGGAGGTCGAAAGCGGAGTCGTTAATCTGCGCGTAACCGACGCGGTCAAGCACGCCGGCTTCTTGTACGCGCCCGATCCGTCGTCGCAGGTCGCCTGCACTATCGGCGGCAATATCGCGGAGAACTCCGGCGGGCCGCACACTTTAAAATACGGCGTGACAACCAATCACGTGCTCGGAATCGAACTGGTGCTGCCCGACGGCGAGATCGTCGAGCTTGGCGGCGGGACCGAAGAGCGATGTGGTTACGATCTGGTCGGCGCGACCGTCGGTGCGGAAGGTACTTTCGGAATCGTGACGCGGGCGACGCTCAGGCTGATGCGAACGCCGGAGGCGCATCGCACGATGCTCGCGGTGTTCGACGACGTCGAGAGCGCGACTCGCGCCGTCTCAGAGATAATCGCGTCGGGGATGGTCCCGGGCGCGGTCGAGATGATGGACCGGCCGATTATCCAAGCGGTCGAAGCGGCGTTTCACGTCGGCCTACCCCTCGACGCCGGCGCAGTGCTGCTGATGGAATTTGACGGGCTTGAGGCCGGCCTCAACGCTTATGCATCACAGGCGAGCGAACTGGCTCGCGCAGCGGGTGCGCGCGAGATTCGTCTTGCGCGCGACGAAGCCGAGCGCGCCGGGCTATGGAAGGCGCGCAAGCGCGCGTTCGGCGCAGCCGGACGGCTCGCGCCCAACTATGCAACCCACGACGGCGTGGTGCCGCGCACCCGATTGCCTGACATCTTGCGCGTGATCAGCGCGGTCGGCGAGCGCTACCAGATCCAGATTTGCAACGTTTTTCACGCCGGCGACGGCAACCTGCATCCAATACTGCTTTACGACGAGCGCGACGCCGACCAGGTGCGGCGCGTGATCGATGCGGGACGCGAAATACTTAAAGCCTGTGTCGAGATGGGCGGCAGTCTCACCGGCGAGCATGGAATCGGCGCCGAGAAAATGCACGAGATGCCGATGATGTTCTCGCCCGACGATCTGCTCGTGATGGGCGAGCTGCGGCGCGTGTTCGATCCCAACGAACGCTCGAATCCCAACAAGATCATTCCGGCGCCGGGCGGATGCGTCGAGGTCGCGGCTCCGCGCCGTCAGGTCGCGCTCTAATCGATATTACCGATCAGCACGCGCTTGAATTTCTTGCCGCCCCATCCTTCGTGCAGCGGCACCAAAAAATCCAACCTGATGATCTTCTCGGTGAATCTCCACTTATCGCCGCTCTTGCGCAGGCGATCTTCGTAAAAACCCGCGACTACGATCGATTCACCTTTTAGATCGCCAACCGCGTCGAAGTAGCTCTTCGAGGATGCTTCGTTTCCGTTCAACTCGATCACTTGGTTGTGAATCAGGTGGCGCAGGACGCCCATCCGCGTGCGCATGTACGCGTCGTACCACTTATGAACCGCGTCGCGCCCCGAATACCTCTTGCCCGGCACTAATTCGAGATCGCATTCATCGTCGAACAACGCCATCACTTGCTCGAGCGTTCCGCGATCGACGGCGAAACAGTAGCGATGCAGCGCTTCGCGAATTTTCTCGCGATCGATGAGTTCACTCACTTGACTACTTTCCCTGGTATCCATCGCGTTTGCTCCGTTTGGTTGCACGTTGCGCCTGCGATTCGAGGAATGCAAGGCGATATCGGTTATGGCGCTGCCGCCGTAGGGAATGGAAATCCGAGGGCAGCGTCGTTTCGCGGATGCGGCTGGCGATGGTAGTAATTTAAATATGTCCCACGCGGCAGTTTCGCATCGGATGCTCGATATCGGCTCGCTGCTCGGCGCAGATCGCGTGCGGCGGCCGCTCGGACGCGAGATTGCGATTGCCGAAACTATCGTCGAGCCCGCGTCGATCGAAGAAATTTCCGAGCTGGTGCGCAAATGCGAAATCGATCGCATCGCGCTCGCTCCATTCGGTGCCGGACGGACGCTATCTGAATTGCGCTCTCGCCCAGTCGATCTCGGAATTTCTCTGAAGCGGCTCGCGCGAGTAGTCGCCTACGAACCAGAGGACATGACGATCGTCGCGACGGCTGGTCTGACGTTGGATGAAGTCAATCGCTTGTGCGGCGAGCGACGCCAACGTCTCTGCGTCGATCCGCGAAACCCTGCCCTAAGCACGCTCGGCGCGATAATCGGAGCCGCTCAGGCCGGTCCTCTGCGACACAGCGAAGGACTGGTCAGCGATCTCCTGATTGGCATCCAATTCGTCGGCCATCAAGGTCGCGTGGTGCGAGCCGGAGGCCGCGTGGTCAAAAACGTTGCCGGTTATGATTTGATGAAGCTGATGACCGGCTCGTTTGGCACGCTCGGCATCGTCACCGAAGCAACTTTCAAAATTAGACCGCTGCCCCAGTTCTATGCGGTCGCGCTGATCAAGTATCCAAGTATGGAGGCGGCCTTCGGAGCCGCATCGCAACTTCATGACACCCTGCCGCTGACACATCTCGAAGTGATTAGTCCAGGACGCGCTGAGTCCTTCGGCCGTTCGGCAAATTATCTGATGCTCGCTGGATTCAGCGGCAATCGCGACGAGCTAGAACATCAACGGAACAAAATCGCGGCCACGGTCGGTGCTCCAACCGATTTCCTCGAGAACGCCGATGCCGAAGAAGCTTATAAGCGCCTGCGAGATCTCGCGCCGCCCACGGGCGCCCTGGCTGCGCAGGTTGCGGTACTTCCGGCGGCCCTGCCTCGATGTCTGGAATCGATCCAGCGCTCGCTCTTCGATGGAGCGAATGGATCAGACCCGCCGCGCGATTCACGCCTCGAATTTAGCGCGCACGTCGGCGCTGGCGTCGCGGAGATTTCGGTAGGTCGGAATTTGACGGCGGACGATGCGTCGCGAGTGGTCGGCCAATGGCGAGCCGCTGCCCGCGAAGCCGGCGGCTATCTTCGCGTCACGGCCATCGGCCAGGGTTTACGCGGCGACATTCCCTTTTTTGACTCACCCAACGAAGGCGCGATGAAACTGATGAGACGGCTCAAAGCGAGTTTTGATCCCGCAGGAATTTTCAATCCGGGCTGCTTCGTCGGAGGAATTTGATGGAGCAACCCGCATCCGCACCGGTTCGCGACGTCGTCGACTACGAGCTGCTATTCGACTGCGTGCACTGCGGCTTGTGCCTCGAAGCGTGTCCGACGTACACGATCTCTCGCACCGAAATGGACTCGCCGCGCGGGCGCATCTACTTGATGAAGGCGCTGGCGGAAGACCGCTTGCCGGTGGACGCCGACGTCGTGCGCCATCTCGACTTGTGCCTGGGATGTCGCGGATGCGAAACCGCGTGCCCTTCAGGAATTCATTACGGCGCGTTGATCGAAAAAGCCCGCAACTACGTGGAGCACAACTATCGTCGCACGTTTGCCGACCGAATGAAGCGATGGGCGGTCGGC
This sequence comes from Binataceae bacterium (SeqCode), assembly GCA_035506935.1. Lineage (GTDB taxonomy): Bacteria > Desulfobacterota > Binatia > Binatales > Binataceae > DATJOQ01. The sequence continues at coordinate 7,142 of DATJOQ010000474.1, forward strand.
GCGGTTTTTCCATATCCCGCACGACTGCGGCTGCTGCTCGCGCCACTCAAGTTAATCGAGCTCGCCGGCCTACGGCCGTTGCTCGAGCGCGCATTGCCGCGCGCGCTCCGCGAATGGACCGAATTGCTTCCGCCGTTAACTCAGCCTTCGACCACGGCAACAGGCGATACGCCGGCCCACGACGCTGAGAGTCCCAGCGTGCTGGTGCATCCGGGATGCGTCGCGCAGGTGCTGGCGGATTCAGCTAATCGAAACAGCGAGGCTGTATTAAAGGACGCCGGATATCGCATCGCCAACGCGCGGGCAGCAGTTTGCTGCGGCGCACTCGATCTGCATAGCGGCAATCGCGAACGCGCTCTCGAGTTCGCGCGCGCCAACGTGCGCGCGATCAGCGCGAGCAGCCCAAGCGCTATCGTCTCAACCGGCTCGGGATGCTCGGTAGCGATCGCCGAATATGGTCATCTGTTAAAAGATGATGCGGAACTCGCGGCGGCCGCACGCGAGGTCTCGGCGAGAGTGACGGATTTAAGCAATCTGATCCTGAAAGCGCCGCAGTCAACGGCCGCGAAGCTCGACGGCAGCGTGACCTACCACGACGCGTGCCATCTGGCGCATGGCCTTGGCGTGCGCGATTCGCCGCGCAAGCTGCTGCGCTCGATTCCTGGCGTTCGCCTGGTCGAGCTGGCGGAGTCCGATCTCTGCTGCGGCTCAGCCGGCAGTTACAATCTGACCGAGCCGGAGATGGCGCGCGAACTGGCTGAGCGCAAGGTCAACAACATTATCGCGACCGGCGCGGATTACGTAGTGATGGCAAATGTCGGATGCCAGTTTCAAATCGCGGCCGAATTGCGACGCCGCGGGGCTAAGACGCGCGCGATCCACCTGGCTGATTTTCTTGCGCTAGCGATGCAGCGCAGGTAATCGGCTAAGAAGAAAATTTCGCTTTAGAGTTCCGGGCTCGACGGGAGCTGCGTTTCGCCCATCAGGTATTTGTCGACGCCGCGCGCGGCTTCGCGGCCTTCCCAAATCGCCCACACCACCAGCGATTGTCCGCGTCGCATGTCGCCCGCCGCGAAAATTCCCGGCACGCTGGTCATGTAGTCAGTATCGCACGCGACGTTGCCGCGCTCGTTCAGCTTGATCCCGAGCTGCGCGATCATCGTGTCGGGTTCGGGGCCGAGGAATCCCAATGCCAGCAGCACCAGATCGCAATCGATCTCAAACTCGCTGCCGGGAATTTCCTGCATCGCCATCCGGCCGTTGTCGCGTTTCCACTCGAGCCGCACCGCGTGAAGTTTCTTGACTACGCCATTCTCGCCGGAGAAGCGCTTGGTATTGATACTCCAGTCGCGCATCACGCCTTCCTCATGCGAACTCGAGGTACGCAGGATCATCGGCCAATCCGGCCACGGCATCTCGTTAGTGCGCATATCCGGCGGCTTGGGCAGCAACTCGTACTGGTAGACGGCGCTCGCGCCTTGCCGGTTGGACGTTCCAAGACAGTCGGAACCGGTGTCGCCGCCGCCGAGAATCACCACCTTCTTACCGGCCGCGCTAATTCCGATCGAAGGATCGATCGAATCGCCGAGATTGCGCTTGTTCTGCTGCGGCAGAAAATCCATCGCGAAGTGGATGCCCTTCAGATCGCGCCCGGGCACCGGCAGATCGCGCGGCTTGGTTGCTCCGCCTGTGAGGCAGATGGCATCGAAGCCACGGCGCAGTTCCTCCACGGAAAAGTTCACGCCGACGTGACAATTGGTCCTGAATTCGACGCCCTCCGCGCTCATCTGCTCGACTCGGCGCTGCACGATTCGCTTTTCCAGCTTGAATTCCGGGATTCCGTACAATAGCAGTCCCCCGATACGATCGGCCCGCTCGAAGACTGTCACGCTGTGGCCGGCGCGCGCCAACTGCTGCGCACACGCAAGTCCGGCCGGCCCCGATCCAACGACCGCGACTTTCTTTCCGGTAAGCCGAGCCGGTTTCTGCGGCGTGATCCATCCTTCAGCGAACGCGTGCTCGATAATATTTTTCTCGATCAGCTTAATCGTGACCGGATCGTTGTTGATGTTCAGGACGCAGGCTTCCTCGCACGGCGCCGGGCAGATGCGGCCGGTGAAATCGGGGAAGTTGTTGGTCGAATGAAGCCGTTCGATCGCTTCGCGCCAGCGGCCGCGATAGACCAGGTCGTTCCAATCGGGAATTATGTTCCCGAGCGGGCAGCCCTTGTGGCAGAAGGGGATTCCGCAGTCCATGCATCGCGCGCCCTGTGACCGCAGCTTCTCCTCCGACATCTTGAGCTCAAACTCGCCCCAATCCTCGAGACGCTCCTTGACTGGGCGCCGCGGCGGCGTTTCGCGCTTGATCTCTAAGAAGCCAGTGATCTTACCCATCCCGCCAGTCTCTCCGGATCATTCCTACAGATTCATTCTCCCGGGCCTGTGATTTCCAAGCCGTTAGACTGATGCCAGTCGCGCCATGTCGCCCGCCAGATGCTGCCGTTCAAGCACCATCCGGTACTCGGTCGGCAGTACCTTTACGAAACTTCCGACGAACGCGTCCCAGTGCTCGAGGATGCGCTGCGCCACCGCACTTTCCGTGTACTGGCGATGACGCGTGATCAGCGTACGAACGTGATTGATCTCAGCTTGATCCTTGAGTGCGCCCAGTTCGACCATGCTGGTATTGCAGCGCGACGCGAAATCACCGTTCTCGTCGAGCACATAAGCGACGCCGCCGCTCATTCCCGCAGCGAAGTTGCGGCCGGTCTTGCCCAGCACGACCACCAGCCCGCGCGTCATGTATTCGCATCCGTGATCACCGACGCCTTCGACCACGGCGGTCGCGCCGCTGTTGCGCACCGCGAAGCGCTCGCCCGCGATCCCGCGGAGGAACGCCTCACCGCCGGTAGCGCCATACAGCGCGACGTTGCCGATCACGATATTTTCTTCGGCCTTGAAGGTCGCCTCACGCGGCGGACGCACCGTGATCAGCCCGCCAGACAGGCCCTTTCCGCAATAGTCATTGGCGTCGCCTTCGAGATACATCGCCACGCCTTGCGCCAGGAAAGCGCCGAAACTCTGCCCCGCGGAACCCTTCAGATGAATTTGAATCGTATAGGGCGGCAGCGCGTCGGCGCCGTGACGGCGCGAGATCTCCGCCGACAGCATCGTACCCACCGTGCGATTCACGTTGCGGATCGGGAGATGAAGCTCGGCCGGCTTCTTGTGCTCGATCGCGTCCTTGCAAAGCTCGATCAATTGCTTGTCGAGCGCCTGCGCGAGGCCGTGATCCTGATCCTGGATGCAGTGCAGCGCGATCTCTGGTCCAACCTCGGGCTTGTGAAGGATTGCGCTCAGATCGATATTGCGGGCCTTCCAATGATTGATGGCGTCGTCGGTCTCAAGCATCTCGACGTGTCCGACCATATCGGCGAGCTTGCGGAAGCCGAGCTGCGCCATGTACTCGCGCAATTCCTCCGCGATGAACATCATCAGGTTGACCACGTGCTCAGGCTTGCCCTCGAACTTCTTGCGTAGTTCGGGATCCTGAGTCGCGACTCCCACCGGGCAGGTGTTCAGATGGCACACGCGCATCATGATGCAGCCCGAGGCGACCAGCGCCGCGCTGGCGAAGCCGAATTCCTCCGCGCCGAGCAGCGCGGCGATTGCGACGTCGCGCCCGGTCTTGAGTTGCCCGTCGGTCTCGACCCTGATTCTCCCGCGCAGATCGTTCATCACGAGGATCTGCTGCGTTTCGGCGAGCCCCAATTCCCATGGCACGCCCGCGTGTTTGATAGATGTTAACGGCGACGCGCCGGTGCCGCCGTCGTGTCCGCTGATCAGCACCACGTCGGCCTTAGCCTTCGACACTCCGGCCGCGATCGTGCCGACACCGACTTCCGCCACCAGCTTGACGCTGATCCGCGCGCGGTCGTTCGAATTCTTCAGGTCGTGGATTAGCTGAGCGAGATCTTCGATCGAATAGATATCGTGATGAGGCGGCGGCGAAATCAGGCCCACGCCCGGCGTTGAGTAGCGAATCTTGGCGATGAAATCGTCGACCTTATGCCCCGGCAGTTGGCCGCCTTCGCCCGGCTTCGCTCCCTGCGCCATCTTGATCTGCAATTCGTCGGCGTTGACCAGGTAATGACTGGTCACGCCGAAGCGCGCCGACGCCACCTGCTTGATCGCGCTGCGCCGCCAATCGCCGTTGGCCTCGCGTACGAAGCGCGCGGGATCCTCGCCGCCCTCACCGGTGTTGCTCTTGCCGCCGATCCGGTTCATCGCGATCGCGAGATTTTCGTGCGCTTCTTTGCTGATCGATCCGAACGACATCGCGCCGGTCTTGAAGCGCTTGACGATCTCGGAGGCGGCCTCGACCTCTTCCATCGGGATCGGATTGCCCGCCTTGAATTTGAGTAAGCCGCGCAGGGTCGCCAGATGATGGCTCTGCTGATCGACCAGGCGGGTGTACTCCTTGAACATGCGATAGTTGCCGGCGCGCACCGCGTGCTGCAGCTTGGCGATCGTGTTCGGGTTGTACATGTGGAATTCGCCGCGCCGCCGCCATTGATACTGTCCGCCAACCTCGAGCTCGCCGTCGACCGCGGGATCGAACACGAAGGCGTGGCGATGGCGCCGCGCGGTCTCAGCCGCAATCGCGTCGAGGCCGATACCTTCGACGCGCGACGCCGTCCAGGTGAAGTAACGATCGACCACCTCGCGATTGAGACCGATCGCTTCAAAAATCTGCGCGCCGCGATAGCTCTGCAGCGTCGAGATCCCCATCTTCGAGCTGACCTTGAGCAAGCTCTTGCTGATCGCCTTGACGTAGTGCTGGACCGCGTCCTCTTCGCTGACGTCCTTGAGCATCCCGTCGCGAATCATCCCGGCCAGCGTCGAGAACGCGAGATAGGGATTGATCGCGCCGGCGCCGTAGCCGACCAGCAGGCAGTAATGCATCACCTCTCGCGGCTCGCCGGATTCGACCACCAGGCCTGCCTGCGTGCGAGTGCCTTCGCGGATCAAATGATGATGGACCGCGCTGGTTGCGAGCAGGCTTGGGATTGGCGCGTGCTCGGCGTCGACGCCGCGATCGGAGATCACGATGATGGTGTAGCCGTCGGCGATCGCCTGTGACGCGCGACGGCAGAGCTCGTCGAGCGCGCTGTGCAAGCCGGCTTCGCCGTCCGCCACACGATAGAGCATCGGCAACGTGATCGTTCTGAGCCCGGGTCGCGCCAGTCGCTTGATTTTCGCCAGCTCGGCGTTGCTCAGGATCGGCTGCTTCAGCCGGAGCTGGCGGCAATGCAGCGGCGTCTCCTCGAACAGATTCTGCTCGCTGCCGATCGTGGTCTCGAGCGACATCACCAATTCTTCGCGAATCGGATCGATCGGAGGATTAGTCACCTGCGCGAAGAGCTGCTTGAAATAATTGAACAGCAGCGGCGAGCGATCCGACAGCACCGCGAGTGGCGTGTCGGTGCCCATCGAGCCGACCGCCTCCTGCGCGTTCACGGCCATCGGCGCCATCAATATCCGCAACTCTTCGAGCGTGTAGCCGAACGCTTGTTGCTGTTGCAGCAGATCCTGCGCGGG
>DATJOQ010000475.1:0-7092 GCA_035506935.1 Binataceae bacterium (SeqCode)
ATATCGGTATAAGGCTCGCGCCACGGATCTTCGAGGATGCCGCCCTCGTAGCTGACATGCACCAGATTGCGATCCATCGAGTACGGCTTTTCGGCTGTGACCGGCACCGGAATCTTTTTCTCAGCCGCATAGGCCAGCATGTCGGCGCGTCCCTTGAACGGCCAGTCGGGATGGCGCCAGGGCACAACCACCTTCAACTCCGGCGCCAGGCGCGCGTAGGCGAGTTCGAGCCGCACCTGGTCGTTGCCTTTGCCGGTCGCGCCGTGAGCCACCGCATCGGCGCCTTCCGCGAGCGCCGCGGCGACCTGGCCCTTTGCGATCACCGGGCGCGCGATCGAAGTCCCCAACAAATAGTAGCCTTCATACACGGCGTTGGCGCGCATCATCGGAAAGACGAAATCGCGCGCGAACTCCTCGCGCAGGTCCGACAGGATGAGCTTGCTCGCCCCCGTGCCGAGCGCCTTGGCCTCCAGGCCTGTGGTCTCCTCGGCCTGGCCGACATCGGCACAGAACGCAACCACCTCGCATCCGTAGTAGTCGCGAAACCAGCGTAAGATAACCGAAGTATCGAGACCGCCCGAATAAGCGAGCACCAGCTTCCGGATTTTTTCGCCCGCCATGATTAGCGACTCGCCGACTTGGCTGAATGCACCGGTATCCCGGCGTGGAGAATTTCCGGGCGCAACAGCCACACCATCACGGCTTTCTGCGCGTGGAGCCGGTTCTCGGCCTGCTCGAGCACCACCGATCGCGGGCCATCGAGCATTTCGTCGGTAATCTCCTCGCCGCGATGGGCCGGCAGGCAATGCATCACGAGCACGTCAGCGTCGGCTTTCTTCAACAGCGCGCGGTTGACCTGGAAGGATTTGAAGTCGCGCCGGCGGCGCGCCGCTTCCTTCTCCTGGCCCATCGAGACCCACGAGTCGGTATACACCGCGTCGGCCTGCGCGATCGCTTCGGCCGGATCGTGAGTGAGCAATCCGTGCTTGGTGCGCCGCAAACGCGCGACGAAACTCTTGTCGGGCTCGTACCCGGACGGGCATCCGAGCCGCAATTCGAAGCCGAGCTGCTCGGCCGCCTCGATCCAGCTCTGTGCGAGGTTGAAGCCGTCGCCGATAAACGCGACGCGAAGCTTGCTCAGATCGCCGCGCAGCTCGCGTAGGGTCATCAGGTCGGCGAGCAACTGGCATGGATGCAAAAGGTCCGTGAGGCCGTTAATCACGGGCACCGACGCCTCTTGCGCCAGCTCGGCGCAGATTTGGTGGCTGAAGGTGCGAATCATGATCAGGTCGACCCAGCGCGAGAGATTTCGCGCCACGTCTTTCACTGATTCACGCTCACCAATACCGATATCCTGCGGCGCAAGATAAATCGCGTGGCCGCCGAGCTGCGCCATGCCGGTCTCGAATGTGATCCGGGTGCGGAGCGACGGTTTCTGAAAGATCATCGCCAGGGTTTTGCCGCGCAGGTACGGATGCTCGAGGCCGCCCTTGAGCTCGCTTTTGAGCCGCGCCGCTAAGCCGAGCAGTCCGTTCAACTCGGCGGCAGAAAGCGAGCTCAAGTCTATAAAGTCCCGTTTCATCGCAGGTCCGAAATCAGATTCTCCAACCCTCCGCGTGCACAAGCAAGCGCAAGGTGATCGGTGCGATCAACTCAGATCGGTCTCATCGCCATCGGCGCCGGAGGATTCAGCGCGCGGCGAATAATCGCCAAACCTTGATCGGCCTCTTCGCGAGTCAGATTCAACGGCGGCAGCAGCCGCAGAACGTTTCCCGCGGTAGCGTTGACCAGCAGGCGTTCCTTGAGACATGCGTCGACGATCGGACGCGCCTCCTGCTTCATCGCGACTCCGATAATCATCCCGTGTCCGCGAACCTCGAGCACGCGGTCGTTGTCCTTGGCGATCGCGCGCAACTCCTTCAGCAGGTAATCCCCGATCGCGGTGGCGTTTTCCAGCACGCGATCTTTTTCCAAGGCATCGAACACCGCGAGCGCCGCTGCGCACGCGACCGGATTTCCTCCGAACGTGCTGCCGTGGCTGCCGGGCCCGAGACTCCCCGCGATTTCGCTTCGTGCGACCATCGCGCCGATCGGTAGTCCACCTCCGAGCGCCTTGGCCAGAGTCAGGATATCCGGCTTGACGCCTGCGTGCTGATGCGCAAACAGCTTGCCTGTGCGGCCCATTCCGACCTGCACCTCGTCGAAGATCAGCAGCAGGCCAGCGCGGTCGCAAAGCTCGCGCAGATGCTTCAAATAGTCGGCGCTGGGCACCACGACGCCGCCTTCGCCCTGAATCGGCTCGACCATGATCGCTACCGTTTGATCGCCGATAGCGTCGCGCGCCGCCGCCGGATCGTTATACGGCACCAATCGAAATCCCGGCATCAATGGCTGGAAGCCAAGATGATATTTTTCCTGGCCGGTGGCACTGAGCGTGGCGAGAGTGCGGCCGTGGAACGAGCCGAGCGTGGCGATAATCTCGAAGCGCCCGTCGGCGTGCTCGTGACCCCATCGCCGCGCGAGCTTTATCGCGGCTTCGTTGGCTTCCGCGCCCGAGTTGCAGAAAAAAATCTTGCCGTCGCCGAAGCGTTCAGACAGTTTTTGCGCCAGCCGCGCGCTGGGCTCGCTGTGAAACACGTTGGAGACGTGTGTCAGCTTTTCCGCTTGCTCTGTGATCGCGCGCACCACGCCGGGATGGCTGTGGCCGAGACTGGTAACCGCGAGGCCGCAGAAAAAATCCAAGTAGCGGTTGCCGTCAGCGTCGTAGAGATACGAGCCGCGCCCTTCGACGAAGGCCAGCGGCAGACATCCGTAAACGTTGATCAGATGCTGATGAGCCAGGTCGACAATTTCGGCGTTAGTCATGTTTGCTCGTTTGATGTTCGCGCAATCTCAGCTAGGTGATTGCGTCGGTTCCCGGCCGCTCGATTTTTTTCGCGTTGACGGGCGAGGTTCGTCGCGCACAACCTCAGTGCCGATTCCCGAGCTAGTGAAAATCTCGAGCAGCACGGCGTGGCGCGCGCGGCCGTCGATAATATGCGTCTTCGAAACGCCCTCGCGCAGCGCCTCGATGCAGCATTCGACCTTCGGAATCATGCCTTCACCGATCACGCCGCTCGCGATCAGCTTTTTGGCTTGTGCCGCGTCGATCGTCGCCATCAACTGGCCGCCCTTGCCCTTGATGCCTTCAACGTCGGTCATCAGGATCAGCTTTTCCGCCTTGAGCGCGCCGGCAATTTTTCCGGCCGCGACGTCGGCGTTGATGTTGTAGGTTTTGCCTTCGCGATCGAAACCGATTGGCGCGACCACCGGAATGAAACTGCTGCCGTCGAGCGCGTGAATCACGTCGTGATTAACCGCCATCACTTCGCCCACCAGGCCGACATCCACCGGACTTGATTTTCCGTTCTCGCCGCGCAGTTTCACCAGCATCTTGCGGGCGAGCATCAGCTCGCCGTCCTTGCCCGAGAGCCCAATCGCGCGGCCGCCCTGGCGCGCGATAGTCGCGACGATTTCTTTGTTGAGGCGCTGCAGCACCATCTCGACCAGCTCCATGGTCGCCTCGTCGGTCACGCGCATCCCACGCACGAAGCGCGACTCAAGCCCCATCTTTGCGATCATCCCGGAGATTTGCGGGCCGCCGCCGTGCACCACCACCGGCTTCACGCCGACGGAGGCGAGCAGCACCACGTCGCGAGCAAAGCTTTCGATCAACTCGGGCGAGCTCATCGCGTGCCCGCCGTACTTGATAACGAAGGTCTTGCCGCGAAAGCGCTGGATAAACGGCAGCGCTTCGACCAGCACTTCGGCCCTGGCGATAAGGTCGCGCATCGAACCTTTCCTCAGCAAGCCACTGGTCTACAGGATGTAACGCGAGAGGTCTTCGTCTTTGAGAATCGGATCGAGACGCTGATGAACGTAAGCGCTATTGATCGTGAGATCGCGCTCCGTCAGTTCAGGCGCGCTGAACGAAATTTCTTCAAGCAGCCGTTCGAGCACGGTATGCAGCCGGCGCGCGCCGATATTTTCCGAGCGTGCATTGACTTGCGCCGCGATCTCGGCGAGCGCCGAAACCGCGTCGTCGGTGAACGTCAGGTTGACATTTTCGGTTTGCATCAGCGCGACGTACTGCTTGGTCAGGGCGTTTTCGGGCTCCCTAAGGATGCGGACAAAGTCCTGACTGGTCAAGGCCTGAAGCTCGACGCGAATCGGGAAGCGGCCCTGGAACTCCGGGATCAGATCGGAAGGTTTGGAAATGTGAAACGCGCCCGAGGCGACGAACAGCACGTGATCGGTGCGCACCGCGCCATACTTGGTGTTCACGGTGGTGCCTTCGACGATCGGCAGCAGGTCGCGCTGGACGCCCTCGCGCGAAACGTCGGGTCCGCGCCCGCCGGCCTCGCGTCCGGCGATCTTGTCGATCTCGTCGATGAACACGATACCCGACTGCTCGGCGCGCTGGATTGCGTCGTGCGCGACCTTGTCCATATCGACCAGCCGCGCGGCTTCCTCCTGAGTCAGGGTTTCGAGCGCCTCCGGAATCTTGACCGAGCGCCGCTTGGTCTTCTTGGGCATGATCTGGCTGAACAGCTCCTTCATGTTGAAGCCGACTTCCTCCATGCCCTGAGGAGTCAGCACTTCCACCATCGGCATCGATTGCGCCGAGACTTCCAGCTCGACCTCGCGATCGTCGAGATGGCCGCCGCGTAGCAGCTTGCGCAGCTTCTCCCGCGTCTCTGTATGCGAATCTTCCTGGACCGGCTGCAGGCCGCCTTCGGGCGAAATCCCCACCGGCCGGCGCACTTTGGTGGCCGGGGGAAACAGGATATCGAGCAGCCGCTCCTCGGCCTGCTCGCGCGCTTTTACTTCGACGCGCTCGCGTTCCTCTTCGCGAATCATCTTGATCGAGATTTCCACCAGGTCGCGGATAATCGATTCCACGTCGCGTCCGACGTAGCCGACCTCGGTGTACTTCGAAGCCTCGACCTTCAGAAACGGCGCCTGCGAGAGCTTCGCGAGCCGGCGCGAGATTTCGGTTTTGCCCACGCCGGTGGGACCAATCATCAGGATGTTCTTGGGCGCGATCTCGTCGCGCAGCTCCGGCGCCACGTTCTGCCGCCGCCATCGATTACGCAAGGCTATCGCCACCGCGCGCTTGGCGTCGTGCTGGCCCACGATATAGCGGTCGAGCTCGGAGACGATCTCGCGCGGGGTCATTACGTGGGCAAATGACGGTGTGTTATCGGCCATCTTTTCTGTGATGCTCCAAAGGAACCTTCGCGCCGAGCGCCGGATGCGTCTACTGAAGCTCTTCGATCGTGAACTGATCGTTAGTATAGACGCAGATTTCAGCGGCGATCTTCATCGCGCCTTCCGCGATCTGGCGCGCGCTCAAGCTCGGGCTGTGGCGAATCAGCGCGCGCGCCGCCGCCAACGCGAAATTACCGCCTGAACCAATCGCGAGCAACCCGTCGTCGGGCTCGATCACGTCGCCGGCGCCCGAGACCAGCAGCGAGCTTTCGCGGTCGGCGATCACCAGCATCGCCTCGAGCCGCCGCAGTACGCGATCGGTGCGCCAATCCTTGGCCATCTCGACCGCCGCGCGGCGCAGATTGCCGTTGAACTCCTGCAGCTTGCCTTCGAACTTGTCGAACAGCGTCAACGCGTCGGCGGTGCTGCCGGCAAAACCCGCCAGCACGCGATCGTTGTACAGGCGCCGAACTTTGCGCGCGCCGCGTTTCATGATGGTCTGGCCGACGCTCACCTGGCCGTCGCCGGCGATCACCACCGCGCCTGCGTGCCGCACGCACACGATAGTCGTGCTGCGGACCTTGTTTGGCGATTCAGGCTCTGGGATGGGCACGATCGTAAACCTGTTTTAATCGATTGACGCTCACGTGTGTGTAGCGCTGAGTGGTGGCGAGACTCGCATGTCCCAGCATCTCCTGAATAGAGCGTAGATCCGCCCCGCGATCGAGCAGATGAGTGGCGAAGCAATGGCGCAAGCCGTGCGGCGTGATCTTGGTGCGCACACCGGCGATGTCGATCCTGCGCGCGACGATATTCTCGACGCTGCGCGTGGTCAGCCGCCCGCCGCGTAGATTGGTGATAACCGGTCCGTCAGGCTCCCACGCAAGCGGCATCTCGCGACGCCATGCTTTGAGCGCTGCCAGCGCCGGTTCGCCGATCGGCACCAGCCGATCTTTGTTGCCCTTGCCCGAGCGCACCATCACCATCCCGAGTTCCTCGTCGAGGTCGCGCCAGTTGAGTCCCACCAGTTCGCTGACGCGCAGCCCCGAAGAATAGAGCGTCTCGATTATCGCGCGGTCGCGCATCGACGCCGGGCCGATAGTTTCACTTTCCGCTTCGACCAGCCGCACGACGTCGTCCTGCGACAGAACCGAGGGCAGGCGACGCTCGCCGCGCGGCGAACGCAGCTCGCGCGCCGGATTTATAATCTCGCCGCGAATTTCGCGGTACCGAAAGAACGCCTTAATCGCCGACAGTCGTCGCTGCACGGTCGCGCGTTTGGCGGTTCTCATCTGAGAGGCGAGGTAGCCGCGGATGTGATCGGTCTGGATCGATTCGCAGGCAACGTCGCGGCCGCTGGAGTCCAGCGCGGCGTTGCGATCCAGTAAAAATGAGCGAAAACTCATCAGATCACGCCGATAACTATCGACCGTATTGGCCGCGGCACGCGAGGCCCGGGCCAGTGCTGCGGCGAAGGATTCGATTTCAGACAACATTGTCGCGCGTCTCGAAACTAAGATGCTATGCTATCAGTGGCCGTTTCGAGGCAAAAGTGTCGGCCGAAAGTGCCAGCCTGATGCAGTGCTGGAATTGTAAAACCGAGGTCGATGCCAGGCAGCGAATCGGCTTCCGCGACCATTGTCCGGCTTGCGATCGGGCTTTGCACGCGTGCCTCAACTGCGACTTTTATGACCCCGCCTACAATAATCAGTGCCGCGAGACGGCGGCCGAGCGCGTGGTCGACAAAGACCGGCAGAATTTCTGTGACTATTTCGCCCCACGTCGAGCCGCGGCGCCAGCAGCAGGAAACAAGACTTCATCTGCGCGCGAACAGCTGGAAGC
>DATJOQ010000476.1:0-5622 GCA_035506935.1 Binataceae bacterium (SeqCode)
CCAGCAGTAACATCTACGTGACCGACCGCGACTCATCGAGCGTGCTGATCTATCCGCAGAACAGCAACGGCAATGTCGCGCCAGTCGCTACGATCGGCGGCAGCAACACTATTCTGGAAAGCCCGAGCGGCATTACGGTGGACTCCACGGGCAAGATCTATGTGGCGGACGGCGACTTGTTAATCTATGCGGCGGTTGGAAGCAGCACCGGACTAATCAACAAATTTCCTCTTGCCCTCATCAGCGTGGGCCTCGGGCAGGCGCAAAGCGTTGCATTGGACTCAAGCAGCGACATCTACGTGACCAACGCAATTCAAGTGGAGGCCGGTGAGGCATTTCAGGGCGGCAACGAAGTACTGCCGTTCGGCGGGAACGTGTTGGAATATCAACCACTGGGAACTTGCACCGGCCTGCTGGCCGAAGGCCCGCTAGCAACGATCAGCGCGACCGCGAACGCAGGATTCCCGGAAGGGATCGCGACCGATTCAAGCGGCAAGATCTACGTTGCAGTTGACGAAGCCGCTGCCTACAGCCCTGGCAGCGTCTTGGTCTACGCACCCGGCGATACAGCCCCTAGTGCGACCATCGGCGGCAGCAACACCGGATTGTTTTCTCCGGGCGGCATAGCGGTGGATTCCTACGGCAACATATATGTCGCTGCCGGAGGGCCTGCCGCCAACACGCTTGGCAGCGTGCTGATTTATTCGCCGGGAAGCACAGGCAATAGTGCTCCGATTGCTACCATCGGGGGAGGCGATACCGGAATGATATCGCCGATCGACATCGCGTTGGATTCAAGCGGCAAAATATACGTGTTGGACGAGTACGGTCCGAAGATATTGGTCTATTCGTCGCTCGGAAGCAGCACCGGGCTGCTTGACAAAGCTCCCCTTGTGGCTATCAGCGGAGGCAACACTGGCCTCAGTTATCCTTACGCGATAGCGGTGGATTCCGGCGGACAAATCTATGTGAGTGATGGCGATCCGCCGAGCCTTCTAGTCTATTCTGAGGGGAGCAATGGCGACGTAGCTCCAACTAGTGTCATTAGTGGCAGCAATACCGGCTTGATATCTCCCGTCGGCATCGCCGTGGATGCGGCCGGCGACATCTACGTGGGCGACGAGAATGCTCGGACCGTATTCGTGTATTCGGCGGGGAGCAGCGGCAACGTAGCCCCAGTAAGCGCTATAAGTGGTCCAAACACGCAGCTGTTTCAGCCTGACTTCGTGGCGATCGAATCAGTGGAGCCCCCGCCAATGCCGACTCCCACAGCATCGCCAACGAACACTCCGATTGCGACTCCGATGCCCACTGTAACCAGTACCGCGACCACCACTGCGACCCCCACTCCCACACGGACCCCAACTTTCACGGCTTCGCCAACGAAAACACCTACCGTTACCGCGAGGCCGACATCCACGCCGACTCCGACATCAACCTTAATCCCGACGGTCAAGGCCTCGCCAACACCAACCATGACGACTACCCGCGTCAGCACGCCCACGCCAATACCAACTGCGACCGCAGCGGCAGGCGTCACGCTCCTACCGTCGGTGCTAAACTTTGGAACGATAGCAGTCAGTCAGAGTTCGGTTCCGAGCAGCGTCACCCTGAGCAATGGAAGCGCAAAGAAACTGACTCTTCGCAAAACCACTATCGGGCAGGACTTCGTGATCGTCAGCACCACGTGCTCGCCGAGTCTGGGTGCCGGACAGTCCTGCGACTACTCAATCAGCTTCGAGCCACTAAAAGCGGGGAGCAAGAACGAAACATTCAAAGTCTTCGACAACGCCATCGACAGCCCGCAAATGGTCACACTCCAAGGGACGGCGACGCGCTGAGATCACGGGCCGGCGAAAGAGTTGGTTACCTTGATGTGATCGTTGAGCGAGACCGCTCCGGTGATAGTGAAGGCTAGGGTCTCGACCATCAGGCGATCGGCTTCGGTCGGGACGGCGCCCCACAAGTCGATATTCTGCCCTTCCAGGCGGAAGTGAACGTTGCGATAGCCCTGCATGACCAGCGTCCTGCGCAGCATCATCGCGCGCGGCGTGCTGCTTTCGGGCTCGACCTCGGGCGCCTCTGGCGCTTCAGGGGCATCCGGCGCCGAGTAGCCTGGCCGGGAGGCCTCGGATTCCGGCCGCGGCGATCCGTTTGCGCCGTTGGCGCCGAGCGCCGCTATCATCGCCAATACATATGGTAGCAGCCGCACCAGAACGAAAGCCGCAAAGAACATCGCGAGCAGCGCGAAGAACGGCAGGCCCGATCGATGGCGCCGCCTGAACGCGCGATGGCCTCCGTAAGCGAGACGGTCTCGCGTATTCGGCATTTCCTCGGGCTCGGGCAGCCGGATGGTTTCCGCCTGCGGATTCACCACGTCGTGCGGTTGCAGTACCTGGACTTGTCGCAGGTCGGCGGCGCAGTAAGAGCAGAAACGCGAATCCAGCGGAATCTGCTTGCCGCATCCGGGGCAGGCGAATCGCGCGGGCGCCTGCATCGTCAGTGCGGAAGGCGATGGTGGCGGCTGGATGCTGCCTGAGCTCGCTGGTGTTCCGAGCGGCAGCTTGAGCTGAGGCTTACCCGGTGCGGTCGCTTGGGGAGTACTGCCAAGGACGATCGGACTCGCCTCGGCAGCCGATGAGCCATTGGTCGCGCCGAGCTGGATCGCAATCAGACGGCGCTTGAACTCACCCGCACTCGCTATACGCTTTTCGACGTCGTAGCTGAGCGCGTTGTCCACCAAATCTGCGAGCGCCGCCGAGATTTCGGGCATCGCTTTCTTCAACGGCGGGAAGCTGAACGGCGGCTCGGTGGTTGGATCGCGGCCGGTCAGCGCATGATGCATCGTGGCGCCGAGCGCGTACAGGTCGGAGCGCGCTTCGACCTTGCCGCGATACTGCTCCGGCGGCGCATAGCCCTGAGTGCCGATCATCGTTGCGTTGCTGAGCGGCTGAAAGTGGCGCGCGATACCAAAATCGATCAGTTTGACCTGGCCGCCCGGCGTCAGCATCACGTTCGACGGCTTCAGATCGCGATAGATAACCGCCGGTTCCAGGTTGTGCAGGTAATCGAGCGTGTCGAGAATCTGCAGCGCGATCTCGACCACGCGTTCCTGCTCGAGCTTTCCGCCGGCAGCCTTGAGCGCCTCCTCCAGGGTCACGCCGTCGACGAACTCCATCACCAGGTAATGGCGGTTCTGTTCGTTGAAGCGATCGTAAATCCGCGGGATATGCTCGTTGTTGAGTTCGGCCAACATGTCGGCTTCGCGCTGGAAGGCCGCTACCGCCTGACTCTGCATCTGCGGATTGGTGATGCTGTCGACCATTTCGGCCAGTGCGCACGGGCGCGCCGCCAGGCGCAGGTCCTCGGCGAGATAGACCAGCTTCATGCCGCCGCCGCCGAGCGCTTTGACCACTCGATAGCGGCTGCCGACGATAGTATTGGCGCTGATCATCTGCTCTCGTCGATTAGCGCGTCATCCCTGTGAACCGAATCGCTTATGCGTCAGCCGCGCGAGCAAGGTCGGCTCGATCGCTCCTGCCAGCAGCGCGTTGAGCGCGCATACGGCGTGAAGCAAATACCCTAGCGGCGGCGCAGTGTAAGCTACAACCACCAGCAGAAACCATCCCGCGGCGAAGGCGCGTTGGCCTTTGTAGAATTGGCCCAGGCCAGGCACGATACTCAATGCCAGCGCCAGCAGCGGATTCCATCGCAGATCGGCTTTGAACCATAGCCCGGTCATCAAGGGCGCGCCGCATTGTTTACAGAAACTTGCGTCGGCCACCATCACCGATTGGCCACAACTCGAGCAAAAGCGCGGAGCTTCACGCCACGGTTCAACTATGGAAGGTGAGCTGGGCATCGCCAAGCCTGATCGCGTCACCGTCGGCGAGCATCGCTTCGGTGATACGCTCGCCGCGAACATAAGTGCCGTTTTGGCTGCCGAGGTCTTTCAAATGAAAGGCTCCGTTCGACGCGCTGATACTGGCATGATGGCGCGAGACAGAGGCGTCTTCCAGCACTAAGTCGTTGTCCAGCGCGCGTCCCAGGCGCATCGTCGCGCCCGCCGCGAGTGCAAAGTTTCGGCCCGTGAGGTCGATCAGTCGCGGTCCTTGAAGGCTAGCGGCCGCAGCCGGCGGCGCCGCAGCGAACGACGTCGCGCCATCTGATACCGCTGCACCAGCCGGGCGCGCCGGCGCGCTGGAACGCGAGCCAGCGCCACCTCGACGTGCGTGGAAGCTCAGTTCGTAGTTCGAAATCTTGATGCGGTCGTTGTCGTGAAGCTCGGCGCTCTCGATACGCTGGCCGTTCAAGAAGGTGCCTTGCTGCGTGCTCAAGTCTTTGAGGATGAAGGCGTCGCCGCGGCGTTCGATCCGCGCGTGGCGCGCGAGCACTCCGGGATCGCCGAACAGTCCAACCTCGTTTTCCTCGGCGCGGCCGAGCGAGGCGATCCCGCGATCCAGACGAAATTCGCGGCCGCGCAACCGTCCCGCTTCGACCTTGACCCACGCCTGCTTGGTTAATTCCTGCACCAGGCCGATAAACAGCCCGATCGCAAGGCCGATCGCGGCAGTGCCCACCAGGCGCGAAAGCGTGCCGCTGGTGGTCGCGCCGACCAGATCGAAGGCGAGACCGCCGACGAAACCGCCCACCCATCCTCCGGCTGCGCCCTTTAACAGATTACTCAGCGAGAAGCTCGCGATCCCGACACCCGCGCCGAGCATTACACCCATCAGGGTCCATCCCGCCAGGCGTCCCGCGATCAGGTAGACCACCGACCCCGCCTGATTCACGCCCCATCCGCCGGCGGTAAGGATGTAGGTGAACGCCAGGTTCGAGTAGTAGGTCGCCGGCAGCGAGAGCAGGAAGCAGATCACGAAGCCGCGCAGAAACCGGCGCTGGGCTATCGGCGTCAGTTCCAGCGATTGCTGCTCGCTGGCGAGAATCAGGCCGCCGATAAGGCCCGACAGCAGCGCCATCGAGACGAAACTCGCGACGACCGTCGCCGGGGTTTGAGCTTCGGTCAGCGAATGGCCGCGGCTGGTGATCTCGACCGGCACCCAACCCAGCGCCCCTCCGGCCAAGCCTGCCAGCGCCTTGTAGGTCAATTCGCGCCGGTTGATTCCTTCATTCATCGATTATGTTGGCATCCGCTCGTGTCCCGATCCAAAAAAACGCCGCGAAGACGCGGCTTCAATCGAGTCTCGCGTCCGTCCGCCGACCTCGTAGGCACATAATAACCTGCCCCGCATTGCGGGAAAACCGCACAGATTTGGCGCTATCCGGCGTTAAGCAATTGTTCGATTCCTCAACAATCCGCATCCGGCTGTTAGAAACTAATGTTATTTTAGCTCGCCGTATGCTAAAAGCGCCCCACTAAGGATATTTCCGCGCGTCGCGCGGCTTTGAGGATTAGCCATGATCGACACGAGCCCACGGTTGCGCAGACGCGAAGCACTTTCTCCTTTGGTCGCCGCATTCAGACGCCCGATGCGATGGCTAATCGTGCTTGCGGTTTTGGTTGCCGCCCGATTGCTGCTTCAACCTTCGATCCTCTTAGCCAAACCCTGTCCTTCGTGCCGCAACATCATCACTGTTAACACACTGATCGACGACAGCGCC